>CAYPZY010000607.1:0-1501 GCA_964415155.1 uncultured Bdellovibrionales bacterium | reverse complement strand
TTCTGGCTTCCTTTTTCTGCCGCAAGCCCTGTCTGACAAAGCGCTGCAGCTACAAAAAGACTTAAAAAAAATCTCATGAGTTCCTCCTCGGTTAATAAATTGGGAAAAATTCCCATTGTGTTCGCAGGAGTCTCTTCAGGATACATGCCAACACCAAGAAAGGTATTTAAGACAAGGATTTTAATTTGAGTTGTTTGGCCTCAGACTGGGGAAGCCAGCGCGCTCATGCCCAAACGAAAGTAGATTTGATTTTATAATTTTTTATGAGATTAAATTTCTCAGTCAAACAGTCTATTTTTTTACAAAATAAAGCGGACCCTGAAATTCAAATTCACAAGTGTAGCCATTATCGTCGTATTCGCCGTTAAAAAACTGCACATGCAATACATCAATTCGGCGCCCACTAACATCAGCTTCAAAAAAGGCCCGATGAGTGGTGTATGGATGGGCGAGATCTTCATATTGACACCACAAATATCTAGCAGATTCCCCACACTCGCTTTTCTTAAGCGCAATGTTTTTCGTTTTATAATTAAGTAACACCTTGCTTGCCGGCATCGTCTCATCGACAGCCACAGAAATCGCTTGCGGACAATAAGTCGCGCCGATCTTTAACTTGGTTTCATAGGATTTTGAAAAGGCGACCAAAGATAAAAATAAAATTTTAAGCATTTGAGAGGTCCTTTAAGAGGTAGTGCGCGGTAATTAAACACATATTTCGGACATTGTCCAGTAGGTCTAAGCCATTCCTTGTCTTCATATTTCGCTTGAGGCACTATAACCGAACCAATGACATTAACATCTGAACAACAAAAAGCCCTCAATATCCTACAATCTAAAAACAATGTGTTTCTCACTGGCGCTGCCGGGACCGGTAAATCATTTGTTATTCGCCATTATTTGAAACATTTACCATATACTCCACCCATACTAGCAAGCACCGGTGTCGCGGCAGTTTTAGTGGGCGGTAGAACGTTCCACAGCTTTTTTGGTTTGGGAATTATGGAAGGTGGTATTGAAAAAACGGTCGACAAAGCCACGCGCAATCCTAAAGTGACAAAACGTTTAAAAGTGGAAAAGGAAATCATTATAGATGAAGTCTCGATGATCCACCCCGACGCCTTTGTCGCCGCCGAGTGGATCGCTCGTATCGTTCGCGGTAGCGATGAACCTTTTGGCGGGCTACGAATCATAACTGTCGGCGATTTTTTTCAACTTCCTCCGATCGATCGTAATAACAAACAAACGCGCTGGCTATTTCAGTCAGACCTTTGGCAGCAGCTTGGTTTCACCGCGTTTGAATTAAAAACGGCGATGCGCACTTCCGATCAAGAATTTATCGATGTGTTAAATCTACTAAGACATGGCCAATGTAGTGAACAAGTGTCATCGTTTCTAAATTCGCGAGAAGCTCCACTTCGTGATGATTTTGGCGGGACCGTTCTCTTTGGCAAACGCAGCGAAGTGGAACAATTTAATCAACGACGCCTAAACAACTTAT
>CAYPZY010000606.1:0-1527 GCA_964415155.1 uncultured Bdellovibrionales bacterium | reverse complement strand
AAATTAATCCCACAACACCTTTTACATAACCAGTTTCACAATTATTCGACTCAGTAAGGTATCTGTTACCCAAGCTTGATGGTTGGCGCTCATTAGAATGTTTTTTATTTGGATCAGCCGCAAAAGCGATTGAAGCCATTGATAGTGCTAAAAATATTACTGTTTTCATATGTTTCCCCCTTCAGGATTGCCAATTGGACTCCTTCACTTAAGCTTTAATTCGCGGGGAAATCAATCATTTCGGCTTTTTTATACAGGGCCGCTGTCGAACTTTTTGATAGGCAATAAAATATTTCAAATTAACAAAAGGCTAACAACAAAATCCTGCTTTTGCCGTATATTCAAGGCTTATCTAAATATAAGTAAGCAAATTAAGGAGTTTTTTATGAAACAATTATTTTTTGTGATTGCTTTTGCAGTTTCATTGACCTCTGCAGCCGTAGAGCAACAATGTGCGAAACCGTCTTCAAACATGTACTTCGGTAAGGGCAGCCAACTTGTTTTCAAAGCGATGCAAGCGGCGGGAGTAAAAGAAAAATGCGACGAACGCATTTGCACGATAACGATCACGGACTTTGAATCATTCGAGTAAACCCATGGTTGCGGTGGCGGAACAACGGGCTATGGCACCTCATTCACTTACGCGGATGGCAAAAAATACGATCTTGCGTACTGCACAGGAGAAGGTGCTGGCTATCAAGAACCTAAAAACGTTGGTGCAAGCCTGCTTAATATTTTCAGTGATTTAGGGTTATCAAGAACGGCTGGCTGGAGATCAAGCATCAGACTTTCAAAAGTTGAATGCGTGGCCAACTCTAAAAAAGGTGCATTAGGATCTGTGGCAAACTGCCAAGTTGTATTGGCTCAGTAATCTTTTATTTGAGACGGTAACAAGGATTGAAGTTCTTGTTGCCGGGCTTTCTAATCGCTTTGTTATGGTCAAAAAACAAATGTCCTCATAAAAAATCTAATTTCGGTATATATAGTTCGATCTTAAGACACGAAATTCTATTCAACGAAGAAGTTTTGCCGAAAAGCTTTTCATGAAAATAAGTTTCAAACGATTCGACCTCGACGGCCGAGGTTTTTCGATAATCGAATTGATGGTTGTCGTCGCCATGATTTCAAGCATGGCGATCATCGGAATTCCTCAGTATAAAAAATTTGTGGCGAAGGCCAGGCAGGCTGAAGCTAAGATTCAGCTCAGCGGGATCTTTGCCGCGGAAGCCGCTTTTCATTTCGAGTACAATGGCTACTCATCAAATCTCAGAGTAAGCCAACCTTTCGATTCGCAAAGAGTCGGTCTTACGATTAATGCAGGGACAAAATCAGCGGCCTGCCGTTGTCCCCTATAAATGCGATTTGAAGGCCGCTCGCTTTCCATTGGCTATAAGCTTCATGAACTTTTCTTTTTAATCAACCCAATCTACATAATCGCTTGCTGTAGAAGGCAGGCCTTTTAATCCCATATTCAGCAACCGTATTATTTTAGGACATTAGCAGGTGGAGTGCGGTGAAAAATTTCGT
>CAYPZY010000605.1:0-1527 GCA_964415155.1 uncultured Bdellovibrionales bacterium | reverse complement strand
GTCAGTAAACGAACCGCTACTATCGACGTAACCACGATCTGCAGCTTGCATATCGTAAAAGCTTTCAACTGAGGCGGGAACGCGCGGCACCTGAATGACATCTGGCGGTTGTTCAAAGGTGGTGAGGTATTCACGAAAAGCAACATTATCTTTTTTAAAGCCTGAAGTGTTAGAGTTCGCAAGATTGTTGGCAATAGTATCAAGCCTCTGACTTTGTGCCATTGCTCCACTAAGTGCTGTGTAAATACCTTTTGAACTCATGACATCTCCTCACGGAAATATCGAGCAATGATGATGCCAACAAAATTTACAAGACCAAAGGCCAACTAAATTATGTCATCTGCAATAAAAGCTTAGTGATGCGCCATTTTCCTGACGGTCCGTCAAAATTTTTGGTCTCGACCAGCAAGGAAATTTCACGCATACTTTTAAATTAGTGACCCATCTAAGATTGTTTCTTTCAACTTCTTTAATTTGTTCTTTTCTCGCTGAATCCGCTTGGGGCTCGCTGCCGTCGCCAAAAAACTTAAAGTCACTTAGTGGATTTAACAATCCCAATCTGACCATCGCTCGTCCCGAGGAAGCATCACTTATTTTTGATTTACCAATTACTTATAATTCAAGAGTCCAACAATGGATCCATCACTATCAAGGCAACGGCAAACGCTGGTTTAAAAAATGGATTGAGCGCTCGAGCCGTTACATCCCTGCGATACAACGAATATTAAGCGAGCGCGGACTCCCAAAAGATTTAGCCTATGTGGTAATGATTGAGAGTGGCTTCAGCGCCCACGCTGTCAGTACTGCTGCTGCCGTTGGCCCCTGGCAATTTATCAAAGGTACCGCCGAACGCTATGGCCTCAAAGTAAATTGGTGGCTCGACGAGCGGAGAGATTTTCAAAAAAGCACCGTTGCCGCCGCTAACTACATTCAGGATCTCTATCGGCTATTTGGCTCTTGGTATCTTGTAGCAGCTAGCTACAACATGGGAGAAAACCGGGTTAAAAAAATCATTCAGAAGTATCAAACAAAGAATTTTTGGATTTTAGCACGTCAGAACGCATTCTCCGAAGAAACGACAAATTATGTACCCAAGCTTATCGCAGCAATGCTCATTTCCAAAGCTCCAGGACTCTACGGTTTCCACGAACTCGAGCATGAATCTCCCACCCTCTATGAAAACATTTTTGTTCCTGGCGGCACCGACCTTATTGCGATTGCCAATCATTTAGGTATCAATCAACAATATCTCCGGGATCTCAACCCAGAACTTTTACACGGATTCATTCCAAAATCTGTTGCTAATCATAAGATAAAGATTCCCAAAGGTTCGACCAAGATGGTATCTCTTTATCTGGAGAAACGAACCTTAGCAAAACAGTAATCTATGGCCTTAATCGTACAGAAATATGGCGGCAGCAGCCTCAAAACCGCTGAAGACATAAAGAACGTCGCCGAACGGATCACCAAACTCTATCGTAAAAAAAATAAAGTCATCGTCGTCGTCAGCGCTATGGGCAACACCAC
>CAYPZY010000604.1:0-1529 GCA_964415155.1 uncultured Bdellovibrionales bacterium | reverse complement strand
TGATGTACATCGCGATACCGAGAGCGGGATAGTAGTAGTAAAGTGTGTTGGCGAGTGCTGCTGAATTCAAAGCGTGATTAGAGGGAAAACTTTTGCTCGTTGGCGCGTACGGTACTTTTACAATGGCGCCAATGTCGGTGTAATGTGGGCGCAAGCGATCAAAATTCGCCTTTAAAATCTTATAAGACGCGAGATCGGTCAGCGGTACAACAATAAGAACAGCAGTCAGCGCTTGGACGGCACGTTGCCGTTGCCAAAAAATCCAAGTTGCAAACAACGCCAAAACAATTGGGATAAAAAAAACATGCTTGTGAATATTTGTCCAAAAAGGAAAAAAAGTGTCGAAGAAAGTGTTTGTCCACTGGTTGTTGATCTTCACAAACAACCAGCGGTCAAATTGTAAAATCAATTCTCGCATTTAACGACAGTTCTCCCAAAGGTTTGACGAGCTAGCATTTTTTTGCTCCATGCAAGAACGTCTTGCAAACCAATTTCATGTTGTAAAAATACTTCCAAATTCTTTGGTTTAAGTTCATTGGCCATTTGCGACCATAGTTGTTGGCGAAGATTAATTTCGCAATTATTGGAACTTATCCCTAATAAACTGACCCCTCTTAGAATCATCGGCATCACCGTAGTTTTAAGGTGCGCACTTTCGGCAAGTCCTACACAGGCAATATTTCCATACAAATCGATGTGGCTCATGAGTTTAGCTAATACGTCGCCGCCAACATTATCAATGGCTCCACCAAAGCGAGCCTTTTCAAGGGGGCGATCACCCAGTCCCAATTCTTCGCTGCTCAAAACTTCATTGGCGCCCAGTGAAATTAAATAGTCACGATGATCGCGTTTACCACTGACGGCAATGACTCTAAATCCTAGTTTAGCCAAAAAGGAAATTGCGAAAACTCCAACACCACCGCTGGCACCGGTAACAACAATGGGACCTTTCTGTGGAGTTTGACCGTTGGTTTTCATTCGGGCCAGGCAGAGTGCCGCCGTGAACCCAGCGGTTCCATAAATCATCGCTTCTTTAAGAGTTAGTTGCGCTGGTAGCAGGATTACATTGTCACCACTAAATTTGACGTATTCGCTGTAGCCGCCGGCAAAAATTTCGCCAAGCCCACAGCCTGTGATTAACACTTTATCGCCAATCTTAAAACGTGGATGTTTTGTATCACTGATTTCACCGGCCACGTCGATGCCGCCAATCATGGGCATTTGTTTATATATTTTTCCCTTACCTGTTACCCCAAGCGCGTCTTTATAATTTAGGCTGGAATACACAGATTTTATTAAAACTTCGCCTTCGTGAATTTGGGGAATTGGAATGTTCTCGATGACGACTTGGCCACCGCTTTTTGTGATAAGGGCCTGCATTCGGCTAATTTACCGAGCTCGCCCTTTTCAGGATAGTGCTACCGTGTCAACAATGTTCTCTAATTGGCTCAGACAGGTGATCTCATAGGTAGGTTTAAGCGGACCACCATTGGGGCGACCGTGATTGTTTAACCAACAAGAATGGATGC
>CAYPZY010000603.1:0-1530 GCA_964415155.1 uncultured Bdellovibrionales bacterium | reverse complement strand
TATGTCGCTGCTATTTACTCCCATTGTAGTTAAGTCATTAGCGTCTAGCGGGCTTTCTGCGTTTGCGGGATCTGCTATGGGACTTGCCGCCGGCGCTGCCGCCGCTGCTCCGGGCATGATCGCTAAAACTGTCATTGGTGGAGCAATTTCTAAAACAGGCCGGGGTGCAGGTTTTGTAGGAAGAAAAGCTTTTCAAAGCATGAGATCCGGTCCTGATAAACCGCCCTCACTTTCGCGTCCCCCCAAATGGCACAAACATGTTCCAATGCCGACAGAACCACCAGGTTGGCTCCAGACAAAATTGGATCAAGAACGAAATTCAAAAAGAAAGGAATAAATTTTTATGCGTTTTCCACAAGCTTGGGCAGAAATTGCCACACAAAATAATATTCTCCGTGTTGCCATTATTGGGATATCACTTAGTGGTACATTGGCGTTAATAATATCCTTAAAGTTTGCCTTTAAAGATCCACTGATTATTGAGCGAGGTTGCTATTCAAAAATTGTAGCGAAATCAGTTAATCAAGATCCCACCAAAGAAGATTACGAAGCTTTTACCCGAGAAGCGCTTTCTCAAAGATTTGATTCCGATTCCAATGTCGGCAGCGATTTTATTGGAATCGAAGAGTTAAAAAACCGTGACACTGAACAAGAGGAACTTAAGCGTCAAAACATCAAACAACGAGTGGTACTAAATTCGATAGGTAAAAAAGATGATGCTATTATCGTCGATAGCGACCGCATTTTGTCTGTAGGATCACTACGCTCGGCTTTTTCATTTCCATTGGTATTGCAAATTCAAAAACAAGCGCGAACTGCCGCTAATCCCTACGGCCTTGTTCTTGTAAAGGCCTCTGCGCAAAATCAAGATGAAGGGAAAAAGAATGATAAAAAGTAAGCTAATTTATCCACGCGTACTTTTTATGTTGATGACTTACGCATTACTTTATTTTTTTGCCACGGTAAGTTTTGCTTCAGAAGTTAAAATGATAAGGCTTTCTGAAGCCAGTGTTGCCAGAGTTTTTATTTCAACTCGCGGCACAGTTTTAAGTTTTCCCACTAAACCTTCTAAAGTGATTTTAGGTCGGGCGAATTCTTTTGGTATCGAGTACGTTGAAAATGATTTAGCAATTTCACCACTCAGTCTTTCAGCGAGATCAAATCTTTTTGTCTATTTTTTTGGCCGAAGATTTGCCTTTGACCTAATCGCCGCTCCTGAATCCGGCACCTCTGTGATTCAAATAAGAGACGCTCTAGAAATTAAACCGAAAGATGGTAAAAAATGAATGACGAAGTTCTTGAGCCTAGGGTTGAAGAGTTTTCCTATGAGTCAGGAAAAAAGACTTTTGAGAAAAGTTTAAACTATGCTCAGACTCTAAAGAAAAATAGCGATCTTGCCCGTATCGGCGGTATAGCACTTAGCCTCTTTGGATTTATAATGCTCTTTTTAAGAAATGATCCTTCTCATGAAGAGGTGAAAGACTCCATGGGTTTTGAATTGCCGGGGATGAGCATAGTTTAAACTTTTCT
>CAYPZY010000602.1:0-1530 GCA_964415155.1 uncultured Bdellovibrionales bacterium | reverse complement strand
CTGACTGTCAAATTTTACTTTGGTATTCTTGGTAACCGGTCGCATATTTCTACCGTCAATATCCATCAACCAAACGTTCATTGCTAAGCCAGCTTTGTCGGCACCATCTAAAGTCATAAACGAGTGAAATAAAAATCGGTCTGCTAGTGGCGACACTTCTATACTCAAAAAGCCGGTTTTAATATTTTGCGTGATTCGCTGCAAACCGGTCCCGTCAAAGTTAACAGTCCAAATATTAAATTGTGCAGCGGCCGTACCATCCCAGACACCCGTCAGATCCATTTTGGACATGAAGGCTATCTTTTGACTTCCTGGAAAAAAAACCGGGTTAAACGAATCCATTCCTGCTTTCGAGTTTTTAGTCAGAGGCCACATTTTTTTGCCATCAAGACTTGTGATCCAAATATTTGAAGACAGCGTTGGCGTGCCATCCCAACTGCCGCTGAGGTCATTCCTTGAAATGAAGATAGAATGTTTACTATCGTGAGTGGCAGGCCCGACACTCACTGGATAACCGGCTTTAGTGTTTTTTGTAAGAGGCCTGGGATTTTTGCCTTTGCGATCTATGATCCAAATATTGTTAGACTTAGTTGGTGTACCATTCCACGAACCATCGATGGCAGAGTTGGAATCATATAATACAGCGGAATCATCGGGAGTGATTTGCGAACCCCAAGAATCGAGGCCGGCTTTATCGTTGCGAGTGACAGGATACATTTCCTCACCACCACGAGTTTTAAACCAGATGTTTGCTGATAAAGATTTGGAATCAGTATTTTTTCCGTTTAAAGCTGAGAAAGAATAAAATGTCGAATAGAGGCCACTTTGCGATACGCGGGGTATCCGCGTGTTTTGGCCTTGATCAAACTGTGTAATGGGTTTTACTAAAGCGTCTGTGAGAGTCACCGCCCAAATATTCCAGGTAGGAATCGTGTCTGTTATTCCCCAAATTCCTTTTTGTCCAAGCTGCGAATGAAAATAAATTTGCTCAGGAGCAGCCGCACACAAGCTTTGTAGCTCTTCTTGTTCTTTCGCACTACAGTTAGAAAGAAGAAAAGCTGCCGCTAAACTCGCGATGATTTTGGTAGTTGAGGTTTTGTTATTGTCAGCGTGGGTATCGTGCGTGGCGTGGGTATTGGTTTGGGAGTCGTGGATTGCTTTCGCTTCTAGATTAAAGAGACGTAAGATGTTTCGCATATTTTTCCTTCACGGTCTACATGCTGAAAGCGTCTTTTGATGCACGTCTTTATATAATTGTATCATTGTCGCCAAGAATGACCTAGCAAATCTCAGTTTGAGATCGTATGAAATTGAGACATTTTTTTTGCTATTTAGCGAACAAGCTTTTTGGTTGCAGCACCGGTTTCAGTATTTATTCGCTTTATTGAAAACGCAATTTGCTGAGGGCTTTTATTGCGAGGCACTTCTTCTGGAGAAGTGGGTATTGTTGCGGTAGTACTTCTTCGGGAGAAGTGGTTGGCGCTGATGCTGTCGGGTGGTTTTTGCCGCGGCGGTACTTCTTCGGGAGAA
>CAYPZY010000601.1:0-1544 GCA_964415155.1 uncultured Bdellovibrionales bacterium | reverse complement strand
TGTTTTCGAAGCGCTTTTTTAGAATGGACTCTATCTCTTCCCTAATAGCGTTTTGATTGGCTGGGTTATCTTTATCACTGAAGAGACTTGGAAACTCCTTCTCCTGATTGAATGGTGCAGAATATTCAATAGCAAAACAAAAGGTCGTGAAAAAATAAAATATGCCCAATATAACTATTTTCATGGCCTTACGCACTCCTTCTGGGATCGCTTGAGTGCTTCCTCTATGGTCGCGCGGGAGATTCCCTTTTCTTCTGCTTGTGCAATGAGATCGGCAATTCGTTCTGGGTCTTCTGAAGTTGAATTTAAGTAGCGCTTAAATGCATTTTTTATTTCCTCCAATTTGCCTTTTGCTTTCCCGACAATTGCCTTTGGAGCTGTGCTTGAGACTTCAAATGTT
Source organism: uncultured Bdellovibrionales bacterium (assembly GCA_964415155.1). Classification (GTDB taxonomy): domain Bacteria; phylum Bdellovibrionota; class Bdellovibrionia; order Bdellovibrionales; family SG-bin7; genus CAYPZY01. Next base: position 1,144 of record CAYPZY010000601.1, on the reverse strand, counting down.
TGACTCACGCTACCCGCATCTGAGGCCTTTGCTGCAATTTTTGCCGGATTTGCCATGGCGGTGATGCCAATGGGCGCGACACCGACTGCAGCTAAGATAGCTGCAGTCGTGCATTCGTTATAGTCTTTCATAACCTGGGAGCCGTTGTAAGCGTTGTCAATCGAGCAAGATTTCGCCTGAGTGTGATCCTTGATTTCTAGCTTTTCGGTACGTTTTGGAGAACACTTATTAACGGCTTCAATAAGGCCTTTGGTGAAATTGAGGGTGTTGATACCCTGATCCGCGAGGTATGCACTTCGTGCAAGGGCAATTTTCCTTGCTGTATTGAGAGCTTTTGCCCCCGTATAGATTGTTCCTAGACCAAGCGAGGCAAGAGCTAGTACGGCGTCGACCCCTGCCTGACCCATAATATCTGAAGTCTTGTCTCGGTCTTGTGTTCCATCGTGCACGCATTCCGCAAACCCATACAATTTCGAAGCTTCGATATTTTTTGCCCTGTCTTGATTAAGTATGAGAGCGTTGTCGATAGGAGGTGTTTGATCAATAAAATCTCTGATTTTGCTTGTCGAACAGAATCTATTAGAGACACTAACATTTGTTAAACATCGCTGAATCATCGATGCCACTACATATGTGTCCATTAAAGATTTTCTATTTTTATTAAGCTGGTTGGTAATAGCTTCCTTTAGTATTTTTTCTTTTTCAGTATTTGCCATTTTATCCATTCTCACAGCATAAGGCTCAATAGACTTCTGAAACTCATCCCCATTCATCCAAGGTGTTTGAACTTTCAATTTTGCGATGGCCACGTCTATGGCCTCCAGTTTTGGAATTACGAAGTGTCCACCATGACGGACTTTCGTGCTTTCCTCTTTGAGTGTTTTTTTCTTTTCCTCTAACGCCTTTATTTTTTCCATGATGTTTTGAGTTTGTTTAACAAGCCCGTCAATTCCTGACTTTAATGGTTCACAAGTGGATTTTAATTGGGCACATCTCTCTGCGACTGATGTAAAACCGTTAACTTCACACGTGAATTCAGGTTTTTTCCCAAGTACCATATCAATGCTTGCGATTTCTTCTAGCGCCGATAACTGTCCTTTTTCGATTCTTCGATGAAAATAAAAGTTCTTTATTAGCATCTCTT
>CAYPZY010000600.1:0-1546 GCA_964415155.1 uncultured Bdellovibrionales bacterium | reverse complement strand
TGATGGCGAAGCGCCGGTTCCCCGGTGTGAACTTTTACTCTATCAAGCGGGTCGCGCCCAACATGTTGATACTGTGATAGGACCGGCGTTAAAAGGCAAAAACTGGGTGATCAGTGACCGCTATTTTTCAAGTACCTTGGCCTTTCAAGCACATGGCCGCAATCTTAAGGCCAAAGATATTGTCTGGCTTAATAAGTATGCGAGTGGTGGCCTTTATCCTGATTTGACAATATTGTTGGATATTTCGGTAGAGGAATCGCAAAAGCGCCTCATCGAGCGGGCTTCAAAAAGTGGAGTGGCCAAAGATCGCTTTGAAAAAGAAGAAACAGCTTTTTTTAAAAGAGTAAGGGCTAGCTATTTGCAGCAGGCAAAAAAAGATAAAAAGAGATGGCTTGTCTTGGATGGTAAAAAGTCCATCGAAGCCTTAGGGCAAGAAATAGTGAAAATATTGGTAAAAAAGAAATGGTTAAAGAATTAGAAAAATCAAAAATTGTTGGCCATCAGGTCCAGATGGATTTCTTGCGGCGGCAAGTAGATCAAAAGCGTTTAGCTTCGACCATGTTATTTTCAGGTCCCGAGGGTGTAGGTAAATTGCGCGTGGCTAAATATGCTGCTCAGCTTTTGGTGTGTCAGAACCAAACTGCTTGCGGCGTCTGTGGAAAGTGCCAGCGCATTTGGCAGGAGCAGAGCGAAGATTTATACATCGTTAAAGCTGTCGAGCATTCCATTAAGATTGAACAAGCCCGTGATATAATCCATTTTCTTTCTCTGCGAGCCGTCGGCAATGCCAAAATTATCATTATAGACGGTATTGAGGACATGACGATTCAAGCGGCCAATTCACTTTTAAAATCGTTAGAAGAGCCGCCGGTAGATACCTATTTTTTTCTTATTACTTCTCAGTTAGGAAGAGTACTTACGACTATCAGATCACGCGCGCAATTGGTTCGTTTTTCACCTTTAGGCAGCGAGCAAATTCAACAAGTGACTGGCGCGACTGGCTGGGTTTTAAATTCTTCAGCTGGCAGTTGTAGGCGTGCCCAACAAATGCAAAGTGAGCTGGGTGAGGAAACCCGCCAAAAGGCTTTTCAATTTGCCCAAAAGCTTTTGCGTCGCGAATTAGAGTTTGCGGAAGTAGCAAGCTTTGCGGTTTCCTCAGAGGAAGCTTTGGAACTCAGTTATTTTTGGCAGCAAGTATTTAGAGATTTGGTTTTTCAAAACCGCGGTCTCGACCACCTCATTCACGAGGATTTTCAAACTATCTATTCAAGATTTTCCGACGTTGAAGAATCTAAACTTTTGCGGTTGTCAGGATGCAGCATCCGCTTTAAAAGAAAAGGGTGGAGTTAGTCGACTAGCTCCCTTGTCTTCTCATAACAGTGTTTCCACTTCTTCTGGTAGCAGATAGTCTTGATCATACTCATGCACTTGCTCATATTATTATGCCAATCAGGCATTTCCGTCATCCGAATGAAGGCAGGCATAAATTACTTCAAGATTTCTGTATAGTATTGGGGGAAAAGGACCAGGATGTACGCCATGAATG
>CAYPZY010000599.1:0-1551 GCA_964415155.1 uncultured Bdellovibrionales bacterium | reverse complement strand
AAATAATGGCTGCACATCTAAACTTTTAAACCACTTTATTAATTCTTTGGCCACAAACTCTGGTCCATTATCTGACCTGACAAATTGTGGTATGCCATGTTTTAAAAATAAATCTGCTAAAATAAAAATTACATCCTGTGATCTGATTCTTCGTGCAGTAAAACTAATTAATAATTCACGACTGTACTCATCAATAATATTCAGCACCTTAAATTTTCTGCCATCATAAGTTTGATCACTCACAAAGTCATACGACCACACATGGTTTCTATATTCCGGCCTGTGACGTATTGTGGATCCATCGTTTAGCCAAAGCCTTGCGCGCTTTGGTTGCTTTGCTGGAACTTTTAATCCTTCTTGGCGCCAAATTAGTTCAATTCGTTTTTTATTAACCAAATAGCCTTCGTCTCTGATCATTTCGGTTACGCGTTCATAACCGTAGCGACCAAATTCACGAGCTATTTCAATCGTTCTTTTTCGAATAAAATCGTCAAAATCATTTTGAATAATTTTATATCGTTGTGTCGATCTTGATTGTTCGATCACGCGACAAGCCCTGCGTTCGCTCACAGACAGCACTTTTGTGACATGTACGATAGCTTCACGTCGGCGCGCAGGGCTTAGAAGTTTCCCTTGGATACTTCTTTTAAAATTTGATTATCAATCGACAGATCCGCAACTAGTTTTTTTAATCGCTGATTTTCAATTTCGAGTTCTTTTAATTTTTTAGCCTGTGATAAATCCATGCCGGCATATTCTTTTTTCCAGCGATAATAAGATTGAATTGGGATATCATGCTTGCGCACGGCATCTTCAATTGTCATCCCTTTTCCAGCTTCGATTTCTATCGTTCGAAGATGTTGAATAATCTGTTCTGTTGTATATTTCTTCCTAGCCATAAAGAACCCTTTCTTTCGCCAAATCCTACCTTAGGACGTGGACTATGTTAAGGGGGTTAGGTCATTTGTTTGTGGTTATGACTTATAACCTCTGATTCGGAAAAAGTAAATTTTTGGTTATAAGTTATTACCTTTCCGCAAGAATTGAGGTATACTTTACAGAGATGTCAAAAAGCTCGACACTTACAAAACCCGACACTCGCGGCCTTATTATAAAAGAGGCGACACACCTCTTTTATATTCATGGAGTGCATTGGGTAAGTTTCCAACAAATTGCTGAACGGGTTCATATTTCCCAGCCTGCTATTTATAAACACTTTAAAGATAAAGACGACTTACTAGTCGCCTGCACCCTAAGTGCGGCCGAAGCAGGCCGCGCTGTTATCGACAAACATGTTTCACAACAGTCTACCATTTTGAAAAAGCTATATTCTTATCTTGAAGGTAATCTTATTTGGCTTGAAAACGATCGTCCGCAAGCATCGATGTTGCTTGCAATGTATTATTTTTCGCATATTAATCCACCACTTAAAAATGTTTTATTGGCGATTCATAAGCAGAGCGTAATGCGAGTAAAAACGCATTTAGATGAAGGTAAACATCAGAAAAAATGGGATATAAAAGACACCGAGATTTTCAAGCCAAATAAGAT
>CAYPZY010000598.1:0-1569 GCA_964415155.1 uncultured Bdellovibrionales bacterium | reverse complement strand
CAGATGATAGCAACTAATAGTGAGTCTAACCCTAATCTTCCCGTTCAATTGCTTTCTTTTATTTCCGAAGATATGGCGGGTCTTATTGAATTATTTGATACAAGTCTCATACGTGTACGCGATCTATCTGGACTTAGCTGGGCTCTGACAGGATATTTTAATATGACTCAACAGCTTTTAGATGAAATTAATCAGAATTTTGCTGAGTGTGATAGGCAGAGGCTTGATATTGCATTTGATAAAATACCGGCAGCCGCTTATGAGTATGAACCCATTTACAAGTCTCTTTTAAGATTTGTCTCGATTGACGGGTGGAACCTCAAGCCGGTAAGGCAGAAGGACGAATCCTCTTGGCAATATCGCTTAAGGCTTCAGTGGCTAAGTCGCCAAACAATCTCTGAATCAGATTTATTATCTTTGATTTCAAATCTATTCCTTGTTGAGCAAAGAGACACAGCCTTCAATCTTCTCGAAAGAAACCTGAATCGAGTGACAGATTACGTTCTCTTTCCGAATCGAGCTAATGCTGAGGAAGCGAAAACATTTAAGCGCTTGCTTACCAGGCTTAAAATAGAAACTATGGGTACTTATAAGCGTAAGTATCGAGGAGGCAAACTCAATTGGGCCATTATAATTGATAACCTATATCAATTAATCATGAACCCAGCAGATAGAGTCGCTCATCATACTTTATTTAATCAGGTACCGGTGGGCCTCTCAATAACGATGAGTGCAAGGCTTTGGCTAGAGGAAAAGAATGAAAGATTCCTGAAAGATTATTTGCAAAAGTTCAAATCGTTACAACAACTGGTGTCTTTCCTGATCAATGATTTAAAACCACGGAACGTTGATATGGAGACACTAGCTCCTATGCTTGTCGACATCATTTTAGAGCATCCTGAATGGTTCGAAACCAGAGAGGATGTAGACTTACTTTTAGATCAAGATATCTTATGGCCAAAGATGAACTGGAACAGCCATTTTTCTACGTTAGAAAGACTTTTCGACGAGTCCTTTAGAAAACTACAAAAACAGTTCCCAAACGTATGGAAATTCGAACCCGGATCAGCAGAGAAATATCATGATCTGATTCTTAGAGTTTTAAGAACAAAAGGCTTTTTGCCGCAGAATTTTGATGAAAAATTCGATCTTTGGCAAAAGCTAACTTCTAGAGGGGTAACCTCAACAACGGATCGTTTATTTGAGGAAATTTATACGTTGGCGGATGAGGATAAGGGTCAGAAGCAGAAGCTTGTAGATGTGGCCCTGCTGGAAGGGCGAATTTGGGAGCCAGAAAGAAAAATTGAACTCGTCCGCGATGAGTTGAAATCAAGCAGAATTTACAAGGCTCTTTTGTTTTCTGAAAAACCTAATTTTCGCAAAAGATTGTTAGATAAGATTCTGAAATACTTAGAGAAAAGACTGCCCGAGCGCGGTCGATGTTTTGCTGAGTTGATCGAAGAAATTTCGATTGAAATCAACAGTACTGATATTGAAAGCCGACAACTTCATGAGGCAAAAATAGTTAGTGCCGGTGGAGAAAAGCAGGAGGACTTTGGTTTACGCGTG
>CAYPZY010000597.1:0-1576 GCA_964415155.1 uncultured Bdellovibrionales bacterium | reverse complement strand
TGTGCTTTGTGGTCCGCCAAAAGTTTTGGTCCAGTTATAAGCGCCATTGAGACTGAACTGACTAAGAAAAGCATCTTTAAAGCCAGAAGTTGTGTGTAAATCTATTCCGAGAGCTGGATTAAAATCTACACTTCCGCTAAATTCACCGCCGATGAGAAGTTTGTAATTTTTATCAATCGTGACAGATTTAATCGCGTCATCACCACTTCCGCCAATTCGTTTCAGCCAGACAAAGTCGCCATTAGCACTTAGTCGACAAAGAAAACCATCATATCCTGAACTTTTCAGTTCAAATTTGCCATTGCCCGGATCAAAATCAGCGGTGCTTCTAAACTCGCCACCTAAATAAATATTATTGTTACTATCGGTGACGAGCGCCTCCGCTACAACCACTCTTTTAATGGTGTTATCAATGGAAGTGTTGGCAAAAATAGTTTTTGTCCAAAGCGCGTTGCCTTGACTGTTGAATTTTTTAACAAAAGTGTGATTGATAAGGGTAGGATCTTTAATATCGCCTTGTAGTCCAGTAATAATGATATTGTTTTGTTTATCCAAGGTGATGTCGTTGGGAATTAAATTTACAAAATCTTTGCCTGCACTGGCTGTTTTGACCCAAAGAAAGTTACCGTCTTTATTTAATTTTAGTAAAAATAAATCGTTATCGTCATAAGCATTCTCCTTAATCGTGCTAAGTGAATAAACACCAGCTCCTGGATCAAAATCTACAATGCGACTAAAGTTGCCTGCGATAAAAATTTCGTCATTCGCATTTAATGTGATAGCTTGTGCCCGAACGGTTGGTGTGGCGCCCAGATCTCCAACATGTGTCCAGGTTTTGACCCAGAGTAATTTTCCTGCGCGATTGTATTTTGCGACAAATGCTTGCATGGGATTTTGGAAGCTTAACTTTTTCTTGTCGGAACCTGTTTCAAATTGAAACGTTGCTGCACCGAGTGCAGTTCCCGCCACCAGCATGTTGCCTTGCGAATCATGGGTAATTCCACCAATTTCGGTGCGAGTTGTGGTGGGAGCCTGATTGAAGGGAAAAATCGTGTTTACATAAGTGCGAGCTGACGACGAAAAAGTAAGCAAGCCAAGGTAAAGACCGAGTCCGATACAGTGAAATTTTTTTTTGGAAGGAAAATTGGAGAATGAAATTTTCATAAACAAACAATATTTGATTTGATCAAAACATTGCAACTTTTATTTGAGATATTTTTCTAGGATAGATTGAAGACGAACAAGAGACGCTTCTGGCCAGTGAGCGCGCGGTGTGACAATAGCGTTTTTTAGGGTGCGCTGGCATTTGCAGCTGCTTTCGTGGGGCATTTTTTCGATTGTGTGAAGCAGGATTTGTTGGGCACGTGAAATATTTTTTTTCAAAAGTTCCATGACCATGGCCGCAGTGACGGCAGCGTGGCTTTCGTGCCAACAATCGTAATCGGTTACCATGGCCAAGGTTGCGTAACATATCTCGGCTTCACGTGCGCATTTAGCTTCGCCTAAATTCGTCATTCCGATAACATCAAAGCCGGCACGGTGATAGGTTTGAGATTCTGCTTGTGTCGAAAACGAG
>CAYPZY010000596.1:0-1580 GCA_964415155.1 uncultured Bdellovibrionales bacterium | reverse complement strand
ATGGCTGTGGATCTCAAGAGCCAAAATCTTTTTGGTAAGGGAAACGCCAATGTTACGTTTGTGGCTATCAAGTCTGGTGAAGCGCAAGCTATTACTCACGAGCGAGGAGTTGAGTATTTTACTTTGAGTTGTGGCACGGGCGCTCTAGCGGCAGCGTGGTGGATTAAAACGAATCGACCTAAAGAATGGCAAGGATCGATAGAACTTCCTGGTGGAGTGGTTAAGGTGGTTTTAGGAGAGGAAACAAAATTGATCGGTCCCGCGCGAGTCGTGTTTGCCGGAGCTCTCTATGTTTAAGGGTATTATCACCGCTCTCGTTACACCATTTAAAAATGGTGAGGTTGATTTTCCCTCGCTTAAGAAACTTATTCATTTTCAACTTGAGAATAAAATTGACGGTCTCGTCATTGCCGGTACTACCGGAGAAAGTCCAACTCTATCGAAGAAAGAGAAGGAACAGATATTTTCGTTTGTCAGAGCAGAGGTAAGCAATGAAGTGCCATTAATTCTTGGCACCGGAACTAATAGCACGCAAGAGTCGATCGAGTTAAGTCAAGCGGCGGAAAAGCAAAAGGCTGACGGTCTGTTAGTTGTTGTGCCCTACTATAACAAACCACCACAAGCGGGTCTTGTCGCGCATTTTTCTAAGATCGCTGAGGCGACGGACTTACCCTTGATTCTTTACAACGTGCCCTCCAGGACGATCACCTCGCTCACCGTTGATAGTATAGTTTCACTGAGTCAGAATAAAAAAATTGTCGGCATTAAAGAAGCTTCAGGGGATGTCGATTTTACCAAACAGATTTTGGCAAAAGTGAGGAAAGATTTTTTTGTTCTAAGTGGTGACGATGCAACCTATTTAGATCTTTATGATGTTGGTGCGACGGGCGTTATCTCGGTCATTTCTAATATCATTCCCGCGCAAACGATTGCCTGGAGCAAAAACCGAAAAGATAAAAAAGAGTTTTTGCGCTATTTGAGTTTTATAAAAACTCTTTTTGTTGAGGCGAATCCAATCCCAGTGAAAATGGCGCTACATTGGAAGAAAATTATCACAACCCCCGAGCTGCGGTTGCCCTTGGTTCCGTTGTCGGATTCAGCACAAAAAACTTTGCGTAAAGATATGGAAAGCTTAGGACTAATATGACCAAGATAATTTTATGTGGTTCGCAGGGACGAATGGGTCAAGAAATCAAAGCGTTAATTGATGAAGATCGTCACTTTGACTTGATTGCAGAGGTAGATCCGCAAAATAAAAGATATAAAAATTTATCTGACGTGGGAAGTGATTGTCATGGCGTCGTTATTGACTTCTCAAACGTTAATGCTTTTTCGGAGATCCTTAAAGTCGCAGCTAAAAGAGGTTGGCCGGTGGTTTCAGGAACCACGGGCTTAACAGCTAAGGACAAAAAACTTATCGACTCAGCCGCCAAGAAAGTTCCTGTTTTGTGGGCGCCTAACATGAGTGTGGGAATTGCTTTTTTCAAGAGTCTTTTGCGATCCTTTGGCGGAATTGAGGGTTTTGATTTTCAGGTGCTAGAAACCCATCACACGAAAAAAAAAGATGCACCCAGTGGGAC
>CAYPZY010000595.1:0-1607 GCA_964415155.1 uncultured Bdellovibrionales bacterium | reverse complement strand
CATGGTTTAATATGAATCACATGATCAGGGGTGATTGTCCCGCGGGTAGCAACAGAGTTCAAATCCTCACGATTCGAAAAGCTCACGGCCTCTGGCGAAGTGTTTAGCGTAGCAAGTAATGGACTGCCATATTGTTGCGACAAATTTTTCCGTAAGGAACTAAATGTCAGTGCCGCTTTCTGATCTAAAACTGGCGGCGGCGAATGTGTCAAGTTTGCTGGGGCGTTCTTCTGCAAGAAGGCCTCGGCCTTGGTAACCAACTCAATCATGCTCTCATAGCTTGTCTTAGCATCATCGGAAAAAGTAAAAACGCCGTGATTTAGGAGGATCATTCCTTGGTAACGATCCCAATCTATATCCTGAGTAAGTTCAAAAATTTTCCGCGCCAAAAGGAATCCCGGCATGACGTAAGGTACGTAAATCACAGAGTTGCCAAATATCTCGCGAATTTTTTTTTCACCATCGGGCGTATTAGTTATCGTTACGATTGCATCGGAATGAGTGTGGTCAACAAACTTAAAAGGAATAATTGCATGCAGGATCGCTTCAACGGAAGGGGCGGGGGCGCTCGGCAAAGTCATTGCGGCCTTCTGTTCACGCACCATATCCTTGTCGGATAGCTGTTCCAAATGGGCAAGCCGCAAAAGTGTTTTCATTTTGACGGGTGCAAAACCTTGTTTTTCAATGCTGGCAAGATCCCAGCCACTGCCTTTAACGAAGAGAATATCTTCGTTATCGCCAAAGATATTAGCTTGTGTAATCTTAACGGAAGTGTTACCGCCGCCATGTTGAACGAGACTCGGTTCGCGACCTAAAAGACGGGAGGTGTAAACTCTTAGCGCCAAAGGATCATTTGCAGAGGCCTGTGCCTCTTCGTTCAGCCAACGACTTTTCATAATCACCCCTTAATATTTCGGATATAGTTAGAATCCGATTATTTGTCGAGATAAAATATAACTTCTTGAAATAGCTCTAATCTTTTGTACTATTCAAGGCGATGGTTTTATCAGAATTATCAATAAGACGACCCGTATTTGCCTGGATGCTAATGATAGGTCTTATTGGTTTTGGCTTAGTTTCCTACAATCGCCTCGGGGTTAGTCAACTACCCGATGTGGACTTTCCTGTTATCACTATTTCTTTAAAGCTTGAGGGTGCCGCTCCTGAAGTGATGGAGCAAAACGTCGTTGATGTCATTGAAGACAAATTGATGAGCATTGAAGGCAGCAAAAAAATGAGTTCAAGTTCAAAGAATGGCAGCGCCACGATTAGTGTCGAATTCGATTTGGCAAGAAATATCGACGTGGCCTTACAAGACGTCCAATCCAAAGTGTCACAGTCACTAAAAATGTTGCCGCCACAGCTTGACCCTCCAGCCATCACTAAAACCAATCCCGATGATTTTCCGATTATCTCTTTGGCTATCGAAGCACCACATATGTCGCGTAAAGATCTAATGGTGTATCTGCGCGATGAACTGAAAAATTATTTTACGACAATTGATGGAGTGGGCGATATCACTCTAGGTGGTTATCTCGATCCTAACATGCGCATTTGGATTAAGGACGAAGCGCTCAAGAAATATGGTTTAGCGGCCAATGATGTTA
>CAYPZY010000594.1:0-1618 GCA_964415155.1 uncultured Bdellovibrionales bacterium | reverse complement strand
AAACTTTTTGGCCGATAACATCAAACAATGGATCAAAAAGATAAGCTATAAATTTAAAAAAGAATGCGCTTAATGTCGCTGCTCCAATTTGAATGCGAAAGAAAAACATGACGAGAATGACCAAAACGGTTTGCAAAGAAAATGTCGGTGTCATCCCCAATATAAAACCGCAGGCTACGCCTGCTGCAATTTGGTTAGTTCCAGTGTCTGAATTTAATAATTTTAAGAATGAAAAGATCTGGCGAAGTAAAAAAGTCATACCTTAAAAAGGTACCAGGTTCCAAATCGGTAAACCACTAACTTTTCAAGGATTTACGCAAGGTCTTGCTGCAAGGCGTCCCGGATTTATAACCAGGCACCTTATCAGGCTTTGATGATTTTAGGAGAGGGTTCGAGGTAGACTCCGCGGGTGTCGATGATGAGGTTGGAGTGTTCCTTGATTAAGGGATAGTCGAATTTGTCATGGTTTGTGGCCAATAGCACACAATCATATTTTTTGAGATTGGCGGCAGTGGCTTCAACACTCTTTAGTTCGAAATAATGTTCGCGCATCTTAGGGAAACTCGGAAAGTACGGGTCAGAATAATCAACTAAAGCTTGTTTAGCTCGCAGAAGTTCCATGAGCTCAACAGATGGAGACTCACGCATATCATCGACATTCTTCTTATAAGAAATACCAAGGACCAAGACTTTACTGCCCTTTAAAGATTTACCGCGTTCGTTGAGGGCATCCATGATTTTTGTGATCACCCAGTGAGGCATGTGGGTGTTCACTTCACCGGCCAGTTCGATAAAGCGGGTGTTGACGCCAAATTCGCGCGCTTTCCAAGTGAGATAAAATGGATCGATGGGAATGCAATGGCCACCAAGACCTGGACCTGGGTAATAGGGAACGAAACCAAAAGGTTTAGACGAAGCGGCGCGAATGATTTCATGAATATCGAGACCCATTCGATCGGCGACCATTTTCATTTCGTTCACTAGACCAATGTTAACTGCTCTGTGGATATTCTCCAAAAGTTTGGTTAGTTCGGCGGCGCGAGTGGAGCTTACGGGAACGACTTTGTCGATAACAGATTGATAGAGTGCAACACCCACTTTCAAACAGTTGGGAGTGTGTCCACCACAGACTTTGGGAATGGTTTTGGTATGGAAATTGGGATTTCCTGGATCTTCGCGCTCGGGACTGAAAACTAAAAAGAAATTTTCTCCGACCTTAAGACCTTTTTTATCAGCGTAAGGTTTCAAAACCTCATCGGTGTTGCCGGGGTAAGTTGTACTTTCAAGCGACAGAAGCTGCCCTTGGCGCAAGTAAGGTGCCATAGAATCCATGGTGTTAACGATGAAGGTGATATCTGGTTCTCTTTGTTTAGTAAGAGGGGTAGGCACACAGATGATAATGGCATCGCTGTCTTTGATGACTGAGAAATCAGTGGTAGCTTTGAATTTTCCAGAGCGCGCCATCTTTTCGATAGGAGCAGAAGGTAAGTGAGCGATGTAACTTTGACCGTCGTTTAATTTTTTGACTTTGGTGTCGTCGATATCGAGGCCGTAGACAAAAAAGCCTGATTCATTAAAGCGAATTGCGAGTGGCAAACCGACATAACCTAGGCCGATG
>CAYPZY010000593.1:0-1618 GCA_964415155.1 uncultured Bdellovibrionales bacterium | reverse complement strand
GTTTCGCGCGACAACGGCGCCACGTGGAAAAAATATGATTTATCGAAATACACGGCCATGATTCAGGACGTGAAGTTTATCAATGAATCGACAGGTTTCGTTTGCGCCGGCAGCGATGCCAATGTCGAAATATCAAACGCTCAAATTTTAAAAACGGTTGATGGCGGCGTAACTTGGAAAGTTGTTTATCAATCAAAACGACCATTAGAATTAATTTGGAAATGTGATTTTCCCTCCACAAGAGTCGGCTACGCAACTGTCTTAAATTATGACAAAACCAATGAACAAAAAGTGGTATTGAAAACAATCGACTCTGGTGAAACATGGCAAGAACTTCCACTCGCGAAAGATGGAAATGTTAAAGAGTTTGGCGTTGGGTTCGTTGACGAAAATCGCGGTTGGGTAGGTACTGGGGATGGGATGTGGCAAACACTTGATGGTGGTTTATCGTGGCAACATCAACCTGTTGGGCATGCAATAAATAAAATTCGCGTCATTAAAGATGAAAAAGGTATTGTCGTTTATGGTATTGGTGTTGAAGTTGTGAAGCTTGGAATTGATAACTAGTCCGTGTGGTTAACGCGCTGCCAGTACAAAAAGGAACCTGGTACTAAAAAATTTTTCCGGGATTGAGAATTCCGTCGGGGTCGAAGAGGTTTTTGATCATGCGCATGTAGTGGATTTCTTCTGGTGAGCGAGTGTAAGAGAGAAAGGCTTTCTTGGCTAAGCCAACGCCGTGTTCGGCGGAAATGCTGCCTTCGAATTTTTTGATGGTGCTGTAGAGGGAAACGTCGACTTTACGGCACTCTTGATAAAATTTTTCTTTGGTCCAGCTGTCGGGTTTTAAAATACTAATGTGGAGATTGCCATCGCCTATGTGGCCAAACCAAACAACTTCAAATTCCGGGTATTCACGCGATAACAAAGCATCTACTTCCGTAATAAATTCTGGAACGCGTGAGAGGCGCACGGATATGTCATTTTTGTAAGGTTTAAATTTTGCTAAACTCTCGGCGATATTTTCCCGCAAAGACCAGATTTCTTTAAACTGAGTTTCGGTTTGACTTAAAACACCGTCAAGCACCCAGCCACTTTCGACCGATTCTTCGAAGAGTTTCATGAAGGTCTCGAGAGAGGATTCAGCTAAAAGTTCACCTTCAACTAAAACATAGTAAGGAGACTCGGTCGCAATGGGCCGCGAGGAATGACCCATCTCCAAAACGTGTTTTAAGGCAATTTCAGAGAACATTTCAAAAGCGGTGAGACTTAAAGAGGTACGCGCTTTTGCGTAGATTTTCATGATCGATTCGAGATCTGGAACGGCAAAAAGCATGACTTGCAAAGGTGCTGGGGGAGAGGTGAAACGAATAGAAGCTTCTGTGATTAGACCTAAAGTTCCTTCGCTGCCGATAAAAAGTTGCATGAGATCGTAACCAGCGGCATTTTTGATAATCGATTTGTTTAATTCTAGAATTTCGCCTTGGCCAGTAACCACACGCAAACCTGACACCCAATTGCGAGTGAGGCCGTAACGTAATACCTTAACTCCGCCGGCATTAGTGGCGATGTTACCACCGATATGACTTGAGCCCTTAGAAGCAAAATCAACGGGAAAATA
>CAYPZY010000592.1:0-1619 GCA_964415155.1 uncultured Bdellovibrionales bacterium | reverse complement strand
CAGAGGAGCGCTGTTCTATTAAGATTCCCCTGAATCGCTTAACTAAAAACCACCTCGGCAGCATGTACTTTGGTGTACTAGCCATAGGTGCAGATTGCGCCGCTGGTCTGATTGGTATGAATTTCATTCGCGCCTCAGGACGCAAAGTCGCCCTCATTTTCAAAGACTTCCACGCCGACTTCATTCGCCGCGCTGAAGATGACGTTATTTTCACTTGCGACCAAGGTCCTGCCATTAGCGATTTGGTGGCTCGAGCCGTCGCCTCTGGCGAACGTGTGAATTTACCTGTGAACATCGTGGCCTGCGCAGCCAGCGATGGGGAACCTGTAGCTAAATTTATTTTGACGATGAGCTTAAAGGTGAAAAATTAGGAATTTGCGATTTCGTGCAGCAGCTGGGTTTTCTTTTTTGAAAGTTGCCGCACTGTCTCCGGGGCGTCGGGCCCTTCTTGGTTAATCAATTTGACGCTTGGCCACTTCTCCAGGAGAAGTGAAATAAACAATTTTTATTTGTTTTACTGCCACGGTGGAAGTAAGGGGTGAGTTGGTTCATCCCCTTACTTACAATCTGGACAAAATATGGCTTCAGTGTTTCGTTTTGATACATCACATGGATATGAGTAACTTCCGAGTTCCTTTTCCTGGCCATTGCGATAGAAACGATCAAAAACAACTGTTACTTGTCTAACTTCATTATCAATTGGACCTAATTTGACTAACACGACTTTAGAACCAAGTTTTACCTGTGAATTATATATTGGTAGGCTTGTACGATGTAGAGGACATAAAGCCTTAGCCTGTCCTAAAACGGTTTCTATTCTGGTTCCTTCAATTTCTTTAGGCTCATTTTGATAAAGTTCAATATCTGCAAATACTTCTAAAGAGACTAAAATGCTGACAATTGTAAACAAAATAGACTTCATTGATTCCTCCATTACTTCTGTTCAATCTAACCCTTAGTACTGCAACGCTCGTGCCTGCCAGATTTTTATCAATTAAACCCAAGATTTTCCGATAGAAAGGAGATGAACATCATATTTCTAGTAGCAATACTTTTCTCGCCAGTATTCTCTACAGCGGAAGACTCTGCCCATTTTATAAAGAGACTTTTATATCAGGTTAATGCCGATAAGACCGCAAATCCCGAAAAGTATAAAAGAATTAGATCGATTATTGGAGACTTCTCAGACTGCATGGCCTCTCAAAAAATAAGTGATAAAAATAAGCGAGAAATTCTTTGCGGTGCAGTTTTAAGTAAAAGCCTTTCAAAACTGAAAGAAAATGTAGAACAGATTTCCGAGGCACAATTTGGCAAAGAATTAAATAGTAGGGCGTTAAATGACCTTGCCACTGAGTACGCAGACATTTCGTTTCGTTTTAAGGCATTGGGCCAGAAGAAGTTTCCAAGTCTATGTGAGGATTTAGAAAGAGAAGCCGTGTATGGTAAGAGCCCTTGCGGTGATAACCTTAAAGGTATGAGTAAATCGTCTGAAACCCATTTAGAAAAACTGAGTAGCCAGAAGCTGCCATCAATTGAAACCTTGGTAAAAGATTATGATGCTGCATTGACCAATATTTTTGAAAGCAAGACTTATATTAAGAAATGTGAAAAAACGAAAT
>CAYPZY010000591.1:0-1630 GCA_964415155.1 uncultured Bdellovibrionales bacterium | reverse complement strand
CATATCCGGTTCGTCTTCAATTCTTTCCAATGAACGCACAAGCGCGACATCACCTCCCGCCATAAACCCAATAACGAGATCTCTTAGGTGGGCGGGAGCTTGTGTTCGCCAGAGATATTCAAGAGTCAAAGCCAGCCGGCCTGTGGCACCGCAGCCGCAGATAAAAACTTTGCCGCCAGATTTAAGTGTAGATTCGAAATCATTTTGCAAGAGCTGAAGCTCGCCGATGTGCTCTCTTACATCGGCAACTAGTTTGAGTTCGATACTTTTTATTATCTCCAAGATTCGCGGGAGATTCGTATCCGCATCCAGCGAGAGGTTAACTGTTTTTGGATGTGGTTTTTCAGTGGTGAGTTCCCCCAACTGAAATAGATCTTTTTTGGCAATAAAATCTTGAGCCTTTTGCTGCGCCGACATCCAGTTTCCACTATAACGCAAAAATGCGGAGTCAGCTCAGGAATTATGATGGACTAAAGTCTCATTTCATTAATGGGTAGGAGATTAAAATGTTTAGGAGGAGTAAATTTTGCTGGCCAAAGACTAAGAATAAACCCGCCGCCGCCTGAACCTGTAGGTTTAACGGCTAGGGCCCCGGCTTCACGAAGAGCTTCCATTTTATTTCTCATGGCTTCAGGAATCAATTCCCACTCAGAAAAGCAATTGGCAGCATTGTCAATTGACTGACTTAAAAGTTTAAGACCACTGACCTCGTTATCACGCAAGGCCTTTAAACAGTTGTGACTCGACTCGTTGATGATGTCATCTAGAGCTTGTCCCGCTTTTGCATTTGCACTGATAAAACGTTGCACTTTCTTTATGTCTTCTGCTGTCTTGCTATAAATTCCCGAGTGAAGGAGATACCAATTGGGTTGCCATGACATTTCTATGGGTGTGAATTCACCGCCGCGAAAAAAAGAAATACCCTTGCGAGCTATTACGACCGCGACGTCAACACCACTGCTTTGGCCATGAAAAATATTTTCCAGACTCTGTGAAAATGAAAAAAGTTGATCGTCGGGCAAAAATCCGATTTCACAAAATAATTTACCAACAGCTACACATAGACTCGCTGATCCACCTAGGCCTGCTCCGAGGGGAATATTGGCGTCTATTTGAATCGTGCCTTTAAGGTCGGTCGATTTTCTTTTAATAATCTCAAAACCCTTTTCCAAAGCGCTGACAAATGGCTTTAGATGAGGAAGGTCACGCCCATCTTTACACTCGAATGTTAAGGGGTGAGAATCAGATCGATATTCAAGAGAAAAATATTGACTGTCTATCGGAAAAGCGAGCGCCAAGCTCCCGCGTAAAACCGCGTGTTCTCCACACAATATCCATTTACCTGAAGTCTTGATAGGGACCGTGTTCATTCAAAATTGCTGATCACTTGGAAAGTTTTGCTTAAATCTTTTTGCAATTGTGCTGCAATATCCTTTTGGTCTTGGCGATAAAGCAAATGCACATTGGGTCCCGCATCCATGGTAATCCAAGGGCCGTCACCCTTTTTTTGCCAAAGCTCCTCGGCCGAACGCAGCGCTTGTAGGCTTCCTGATGACATGTAGCCAAAAGGTGGTTTGCTAGTTTCAAACAAAGCATGCATATCCCAAAATTCTGCCCAAATGATTTGGTA
>CAYPZY010000590.1:0-1637 GCA_964415155.1 uncultured Bdellovibrionales bacterium | reverse complement strand
GTTTGGCTCAATTCCAACAGAAAAACATTAAGCCGAAAAGCGCAGATTGGGGATTTCTTCGTCACAAAGGTACGGCAGCCTGTTTAGCTCCGCGGGTTTCGCTCGAGGGTGAAAGCTGCGCGAAAAGCTGTTTCTAAGGTCAATTTACGCTCGGTTTTTATAAAAATTATCACTGAAGATGGGGCCTGTAAGCCCCATTTTTTATTTTTCTGTAAGAATTATTAACCCGGCCGAAAGTAATTTAATATAATCAAGCTGCGTATTTTGTTTTTTCGTGTTGGAAAAAAGATTTGACCATGTCCGGAGATTTCTGGATTTTGCGAAGGCCGGCAATGACTTTCGACTTCAATTCTTCCTTACTTTTCACTGTAGACCTACCCACGATCCCGTTCTTCAAAGTGTTCCATGCAAGTTCGTCTGGATTCAACTCTGGAGAATAAGGCGGCAAGTAAAACAACTCTAATTGGCCATCCAAAGATGCTATAAATTCTTTCGCTTTTTTAGATTTATGCGCAGGATATCCATCAACAATTAGAAAAATCTTCTTTTTTGATCCAATCACCAATCTTTTCAGAAATTCCACAAATACAGACGAGTTCACACCACCTTCGACCACCATAAAGCGAAAATCTCCGCGAGGACTAACCGCTGAAATCATATTCACCGAAAATCTTGCACCAGTTGCCTGAACTACCGGGGTCTCACCCTTCGGGGCCCATGTTGTTCCGCTATGATAATCACTTCTAACGCCTGCCTCATCAGCAAAATAAATGTCCGCTTTCTCAAGTCTGGCGCGGGTTTTAATCTTTGGAAAAACCTTTTTCAGCCAGTTATTCACCTGCTGGGAGTTCTGTTGCCATGCCTTGAAAATAGGCCTCTGGCAACTCAGACCCAACTGCTTCAGGAGGCGACTTATCGATGATAACCCCATTCTAATTTTGAACTTTTTAAAAATTATTACCTGGATCATTTCCCGAGTCCAAAGGGCAAATTCAAACCTAAACTGCAGCGGACTTTTTTGAACTATCGTATCGTAAATCCATTTTAACTTTTTACCGTCTAACTTTTTGGGGCGACCAGGAATTGCTTTCGCTTTAAGTGCGTCCCATCCGCCTTCGCGGTAGCTTGCTAACCAATTGTAAATTGTAGGACTCGACAAGCCTAATGATTTTGTAATGTCTTCGGGACTCACACCTTTTTGAACCTGCTTAACGGCTCTGATTCGCATTTCCTCAAGAGTTTTGTGATTAAGTTTCCTAGCATCCTGTCTCATGAAAATATCTAAGCAGAAACACAGCCAAAATGCAATTTATATTAAAATACTTTCGGCCGGGTTAATAGATTGGCGTTTTAAAGATCAATTTAAGATCTATCAAGGGTCTCAAAGCGCAACTGAGCGTACATCAATAGCCACAAATTCAAATTATTTGCTCGTTCAATTCGAGCCATTTCCAGAAGGGGTGGAATCTATGCGTCTAAAAAGATCGCAAAGTGCTGCATTTATTAAAAGAAAATATAAACGAAAGACTTCCCGAAAGCTCTCAGCAAGTGACATTTTAGTGTTAGATTTCTTATGGACTTGGAAGGTAGCAAGTCCGCAAATTCTAAAGCTCGTGGCATTTGCTGGTAAAAGTGAT
>CAYPZY010000589.1:0-1638 GCA_964415155.1 uncultured Bdellovibrionales bacterium | reverse complement strand
TTGATGAACAACATAAGCAGTACGATAAAAGTGACTTATTTAAGTTGTTATTTATTTTTCGCAGCGGCCACGCGTTTGAAGTGGACCAGCTTCTTTTTGATTCTTAGTTTGATGGGGTTTTCTTGGTGTCTATGGTTGCTTGTCTTAGTTAATATGGCCGTCGGATTTTCGGGCGATGAAAGTTTGTACCGTTCGCATGACTGAGTTGATTGGTTTTATCTATGTTTTACTGGCGGGTTTAGGATTCGGTTTTCTAGGAGTCTTTGGCCGGCTTGGATTTCAAAGAGGGTTAAGCGTCGGTGAAATTTTAACTTGGCGTTTTCTTTTGGCCGCGGTTTTACTTTGGACGTATCTATTTCTTTTTAAAAGAAAGTTAATTCAGCTGAGCTTAAAGCAAATTTTGATTTCTTCTGCCTTAGGTGTTTTCGGATATTCTTTATTTTCGACTCTGTATTTTATGTCGATTCAAGGGATTTCTATTTCGTTAGCGGCTTTATTGCTTTTTACTTTTCCAATTTTTGTTAATGTCGGTGCCTATTTTTTCTTAAAAGAGAAAATGACATTAAAATAAGTCATCAGTCTGATATTTGCGACATTAGGGATTGCCATTTTAGTTTGGGGTCCTTTATTTATTAATTCATTCAGCGCGGTGATATACGCTTTGCTGGCAGCCGTTTCCTACGCGATCTACGTTTTAGTAAGTGGTCGAGTTCAGCAAGGAGTTGAGCCCCTTTCTTCAAGCCTGTATGTGATTACGTCCGCAGGAATTGCTTTGCTGCTTTTTCATCAGCCATCTTTCGACCGATTGTTACATTTTTCGAATTACGAGTATCTGATTTTTTTGGGACTTGCGACGGTTTGTACGGTCGCTCCGTTAACGCTTTTCTTGGCCGGATTGCAGAGACTTTCAAGCTCGAAAGCCTCTTTGGTGGTAATGATTGAGCCGGTGGTTGCAGCTGTTGCCGCCTGGATGATATTAGATGAAAAACTTTCTCTGGCACAGGCCGCAGGCGCTTTACTGGTGCTGTTTTCATTGTTTCTAAATGCAACAAAATCAAAATAAAATCTGACAAAGTTCGGCAGAATTTGCCTGTCTGCTGCAGAGTTGTTGACGAACTAAAATAAGACTTTGTCTTGGACTGAGACATTGTTTTCTGAAAGATGAAACAAACTGAGACAATCTATCGATTAGATGAAATAGGGCAATTTTAAAACTCCGGAATGGTTCTTGTACTACCAGTAGGTAAGAAGGATGAATAAGGGGTTTAAAATGAACAAACAATACTTGATAGTAACTCTAGTTTTAACCGCTGTATTATTTCAGAACTTTGTCAGTTTTGAAATTGCATTTGATCCAAAATACAAAGTTAACGACGAGTCTCGCCGCTCTCATGCGAAAGAACTTCTTGGCAAAAAATATGTAAAAAGCCCGGCGGCTGAACAGGCTGACGAATATGCTTTAAGTGTTGAAGTTTATAATCTAGTTCAACGAAATACAAAAAAACGCTACCAAAGCAAAGTTGAAAGAATGACGAAAGCGATTTTAGAGGAATCAAATCGCTATGATATTGATCCAATCTTTGTGGCTTCTATTATCCGTACGGAAAGTGCTTTTAATCCTTTAGCTCGCGGAACATC
>CAYPZY010000588.1:0-1642 GCA_964415155.1 uncultured Bdellovibrionales bacterium | reverse complement strand
GGGGGCGTTATACTTGAACAGAAGACTGATGATTCCTCTGTCGAGGGCGGCGAATCGATTTAGTGTCTTAAAGGTTTATTACTTAAGATAGCGTTTTCAAGAATTTGAAAATAAGCTCTCACTAATAAATCATAATTAGAAGTGTCCAAGCTTTCCACGTACATTTTTTTCTCTAAGAGAGTGTTTTTCTGCACAAACTTTGAAAATAACGACTGAACCTTCGTGATGTTTTCAAAGGTAAAAAAATCAAGCTTTTCAGTAGGCGTGGCCATCACGCGGGCGACGGCGCTTTTATCGAAAACCAAATGCACTCCCTGTGCAGACTGGTTTAGCAGATATTCAAGTTGCTCTAATTGTTTTGGTTCAATGTAAAGTAATTTTGAATCTTGCAAGCCATCACTCCTTTAACAGCTCAGTTAATATAAGTTTGGTGGTGTTAGTTTTATCTAGCAAGGCAAAAAGTAAATACGATGACATCAAGGGTCAGGACGAAGATTAGGTGTTCTTTTTTCATCATGTTCGCTTTTTATGTTGGCAAAGGGCGCTGGCCAATAGAAAATTATTGTAGATATATGGCAAAAAAAAATGGCAGTCGTGCGCAGGCGAAGAAGGATACCGGAGGAAAAATTGTTATTGATGCCGCCAAAGGGCTAGTTTTTGCCAATGAAGAAGAGCTGTTTAAACATTTCAGTGACGATATTGAGATCTTAGAAAAATCCTATTTTGGAAATCGTAAAGAAAATGATGTGCCTGTAGAAGATTTTGGCAAATACGAAGAGTGTTTATCAAAACTGCTTTCGGAACCAGCAGAGATTTGGACAGATAACGAAAGTTTACCTGGTAAGCAGGTTAGTAACTTTATTGCTGAGTTTGAGCAAACCGAAGAAGACAAGGATTTTCCTAAAAACTTTTATTACGTTGCCCAGGTTTATCTTTCTAACGACACGCCAAGTTTTGTCTATTTGCATTTTCCCACAACCGACGCGGCCCTAGTGGATCGTTTTAAAAAATCAGAATTGATCTACGATCGTAACCGTCGCCATTTGCCGGCGGGTGCCGCTGAAGGAGATGCCCTAAGTGAAAAAGAACCTTTGGCGGAAGGGCTTTATCAGGCCATGATTAAAGTTCGCGGCGAAAGTGACTTTAAAGAGGAAGAGTTTCCGAATTACTTTCATTTACGCGAAACCACCATCGAAGAGCCCGATGAAATTTGGCGAAGCACCGACACTTACGGCAATGTCCTTGTCAACTTCGTTAAAGAATTTCCTGCTAACGAAGCTAATGGTAGTGAAGAGATGTTTTATGTTGCCGTCACTCAAGAGGACTCATCGACGGAGAGCCATATGCTGCTTTTCTCTTTTCCCACGAAAGATAAATCACTGGTCGAGCGTTATCGCCACGGCGAAAATATGTACGCTGATGAAGTGGTGCAAGAATCAAGTCATTAAAAACAAGAAGTCATTAGCCTTTGTGCGTATTGTGATTCGCTCATCCCGCTTATTCCGACATTGGGGTGTAATGCATTGAGGACTGCTGCGTGCGACTGCGCGTAGAGATTTGGATCGGCAATGAATGCAGGAATAAGTGTATCGCCTTCAGCCGCCATCGCTGAGCCTTTTTGAATAGACACTCTTAAGGCCTG
>CAYPZY010000587.1:0-1643 GCA_964415155.1 uncultured Bdellovibrionales bacterium | reverse complement strand
CCGAAGATATCCAAAAGTTGGGGGGTATGGAAGCCCTTGATGCACCTTATTTACAAATCGATTTTAGAGAAATGTTAAAGAAGCGCGCCGGTTGGATGGTTATTTTATTTGTTGGCGAAATGTTCACAGCAACTGCTATGGGTCACTACGAAAGTCAGATTAGTAAAGCGATCGTCCTAACTTTGTTTATCCCGCTAATTATCAGTAGCGGAGGAAACTCGGGTTCGCAGGCGTCGACCCTTATCATTCGCTCTCTTGCCGTCGGTGAGGTACGTTTAACAGATTGGTCAAAAATATTTTTTCGAGAAATTCGCACCGGCTTAATCCTAGGGGCGATTCTCGGCTCGATTGGTTTTTTTAGAATTTTGCTTTGGCCATCACGGAGCACGCAATATGGTGAGCATTATATGATCATAGCTGTCACTGTTGCCGTTAGTGTAATGGGTGTTGTTTTATGGGGAGCGCTCGCAGGCTCGATGCTTCCGCTCGTTTTAAGTCGTCTTGGGTTTGACCCCGCTAGCGCCTCGGCGCCGCTAGTTGCAACATTGGTGGATGTCACTGGTCTCGTCATTTATTTTTCAGTCGCTCAGTTATTTTTGGGTGGAATTCTTATTTAACTAAAAGCCGTAACCAAAACGGACCGAAAAATCAGAAAACATAAAAGAGATGTCGCCATTGTAGATCGTTGTTGGTGTCGTAGAATCTTTGTAGGTAAAAGAATGCGATTGCAACTGCCCCAACCAATAAAATCCCCAGGTCCATTTTGATCGTCTTTTAAATACTCCAACAGAGCCCTCAAGACCTAATTTAGGAAGTAAAGAAAAGCTGTTCAACGTACTTGATTGATAAGAAACGGGATAGACATAATTGAAATACACTTCTGTTTGCCAGCCGTCTGATTCACCAAAAGTGGTTCCATATCCTAGGGAGATACCAAGTAATGAGTTATTGGTAATGATGACTTCATTGCTTGGCTGCAAAATACTTAAGAAAGGAATTTGTTGCGATTGCAAACCAAAACGGAATTTTGAGGCATTGTCTTTTACACGATCACCCATACGCCATAGTCCTTCAAGGGCTGCAATCGTCCAATGATAATTTCCATTAGTAATAAATAGAGGCGCTGCCGCTTGTGTAACGGCGCCGGGGCCATCAATGTAGGAAAATCTGATACCCATCTTGTTACTATCCATACCAGCCTGAAAATTAAACGATGGCGTTTTTAAATTTTGAAACGCCACATCGGTAACATTCTCTTGGCGTTGCCCCAATTTTTGATAGGTACCGCCTAAACCAAAAGAAATAAAATAATCTTTATTACTATTCTGAGAAGGAGCCGGAGAACGCGCCTCCGAATGCGCGCTAGGAACGGAGGGTGGAGGTGGTTTCGGCTTCTCCGCCAATACGGGAGCTTCTCGTTTTTTAGGTTTACGTTTTACCTTGGCATTTATCTTCACACTTTTTTCGCCAATATCAAAAAGTAAAAGAAATGTTTGTTGTTCACGAAATTTTTGTACGACAACAGGGACTTGCAAAAGGCCCACTGGCATTTTCAAGGATAACTCAAAAGAACCGCTTTCGTCGCTGTCTGTGGATTGGACTTCGGGGGGAAGCTTGGAGGCCTTTCCCTCTTTTTTTCCTCG
>CAYPZY010000586.1:0-1672 GCA_964415155.1 uncultured Bdellovibrionales bacterium | reverse complement strand
GACAAATACTCTTTTCCTTCTTTGAGGAATGCCGTATTCATGGGCGTATATCTTTTCAACTCTGATTTTGTATCCCAAGTCAATAAAGGCTTTCGTTGCTTCATACAGATAATTTCCATTATCTGCTGTTAACAAGCCTTCCACATTTTCCATCAAAAAATCAATAATGAAGAAGAAAGGAACTTATTAACTGTTAGGATGCGATTTTTTGGTAAGTACTCCTCCAAAAAGATCGCCGAAAAAATTCCAGTCGGTATCGCAAATAGTGCCGTTAGTCCCATTAGCCAAAGACTTCCAATAACGCCAGCTTTTACTCCTGCGATTTTTGGCAAACGCGAGGGGAAGTTGGTTAGAAATTGGAGGTTTAACCAATCTTTTCCTTCGAGAATGATTTGCGCAATCAGAATAACCAAGACAGCAATGGCGATGAAAGTTGTTAAGATGCAGAAGCACTTAAATAAAAAGTCTTTTTGTTTTCTCACGCCAAATCCACCTGTGCTTTGCGAATAAGTCGATAACCGATAATGTTGAGAATAAAGGTAATTACAAAAAGTACCGTACCCACAGAGAAGGCGGTTAAGTATTCGACCCCTCCTGCCGGTACGTCACCCAAACTCACCTGTACAATGTAGGCGGTTAAAGTCTGAATACTGCGAAAGGGATCTATGGTCATCACCGGAGTTGCTCCAGCAGCTAGCGTGACTGCCATGGTTTCACCGACGGCGCGAGATATAGCTAAAATGATCACAGCGCCGATACGACTGGCGCAGGCAGGAAGTAAAACACTCACAATGGCTTCAAAGCTCGTCGAGCCAAGAGCGTAAGCGCCTTCTCGTAGAGAGCCGGGCAAATCGCGAAGAGCATCATCAGTAAGCGAAGCGATCATTGGTAATATCATAATCGCAACGACAATTGCGCCACTGAGGGCGTTAAAAACTTCCGTAAAGGGAAAAATCGATTTTAGAATCGGTGTAATAAATGTCAGAGCGAAGTAACCATAAACAACGGTAGGAATACCGGCGAGTAATTCCAGAAGCGGTTTAACGATGGAGCGCAATTTTTTGCTGGCAAACTCATTTAGAAAAATCGCCACCGCCAAGCCACTAGGAAGTGCAAAAATCAGCGAACCAACGACTACTATTGTGGATCCGCAAACAAGCGGTAGGACTCCGAAGGATTTTGGTTCAAGAAGAGGCTCCCACCGCGTTCCAAATAAGAAATCGATAGGACTAACAAGTTTGAAAAAATTGACAGCCTCCTTACCGATAAAAACAATGACAGCAACTGTTGTAAAAACACTGATAAGAAGGTTTAGGGCGAGCCACCATTTAACTGTTTTGTCGATGCGGTAGGCGGTGTCCTTCATACTATTTTATCTTGCCCAAGACTTGCAGTTGTTCATTATATTTTTTGTCGGGTAAAGCGATAAAACCAGTTTCACGGCTCAGTTCTTTGGCCTTCGTTAAAAAGAAATTCACGTAGTCGATCACTTCTGGTTTTTTTAAAGATTTTTTGTTTACATAGATATAAAGAGAGCGTGACAGTGGCGCATAGGAATTATTCATGATCGATTGTTCACTCGGTAAGACAGCTCCTTTTGGCCCCTTGACGGCAATCGCTTTAATTTTTTTGGCGTTGGCTTCGTAATAAGAAAAGCCAAAGTATCCTAGTG
>CAYPZY010000585.1:0-1673 GCA_964415155.1 uncultured Bdellovibrionales bacterium | reverse complement strand
CGTATATCGTTTCTCATTTAAAACAGTTAATCCCGGCCTTTTCTATGTTGCCCTGTGGACCATGAGACTGATTGGACTTTTGGTATTCCTGCTCTTTGGAATTTTAATAAATCTCAGACAAAGACAGATGGAAATTATTCATCAAAATGAAAAAGACACTGCCGCAAAGATTGGCTCAGCCGCTGCCCAAGTGTCTCACGATATTCGCTCCCCTTTGATGGCTCTCAATGTTGCTATCTCCCAATCAAAAGGTATGGATCCAAGATCCCGCGAACTCATAAGAAACGCTGCAAATCGAATCAACGACATTGCATACAACTTACTGGTTAGCTCCAAGAACATGGCTCACGCTGGACCTAGTAAACTTCATGAACCAACTGTTGAAATGATTCCTGCGATTATCGAGGAACTGTTGGCTGAGAAACGGATGGAATTGCGGGAACATGCTGGTCTCCGGATTGAATCTGACATCGTTCATGCCTATGGAGCATTTGCAAAAATTGTCTCTAGTGATTTCAAAAGAATGATCTCTAATTTGATTAATAATTCTGTCGATGCAATTCGAAATCAAAGTGGCAATCATTCAGAAATTTGTGGATTGATACAGCTATCCGTAAAGACAGATCCACATGGCGTAGTTGTTTTTATTCGAGATACAGGGCCAGGAATTCCAGAGACTTTGCTTTCAAAGCTTGGAATGATACAGATTTCTGACGGAAAGGAAAAATCTGAAGCAAGTGGCTTGGGAATCGGAACCTTTCAAGCCAGCCAGAAACTTAGCGAATGGGGGGGGCGTATCCATTTTTCAAATGAAAAGGTTGAAAGAGAAAGTACAAATGAAACTAATCTCAAAGGGGCTGTCATACAAATAAACCTACCTTTGTCATCAAAACCGGAATGGTTTTTACCGTCTTTGTCTCTTAGCGAAAATAGTCGGGTTGTGCTTTTTGATGATGACTTCAGCGTGCACACAATGTGGAAGGAAAAGCTCCGAAACACTGAGATCCCAGGGATTTCCCATGTTCTGGAATTTAAAAGTATTACGAACGGTAAAGCCTTCGAACGCTTTATTTTGAATGAACTTGAGGATAACGACACCATTATTTCAGATTTTGAATTTGCCGAGGACTCTCTCTCTGGCCTCGACTATATTAAGAAATTTGAAGTTGATCCAAGTCGAGTAGTACTTGTTACAAGTCACTATGAAAACCGCCGCATACAAAACCTCGCATCTGCAATGGGCATTAAGATAGTTCCCAAAACCACTCTCCATCTTTTGCCTTTCTCCTATGTCCCGCCCGTGGCGCCCCTCTATTCAATAGCAAACTCGATTCCGCGCTCGCCTTCAATCCCAAATACTGTGGAAAATGATAAACAACTTACGTTACCCGCAAACTGCTTTCACGGTATTTTGATTGACGATGCGGACGAGATTCATATGGTCTGGCGCGCACACAGCTCAAATCGCAAGATTAAATACTTTCGAAGCCCACAAGACTTTTTGGACGAATCTGAACTCATAGATCGGAATTCGCCTATTTTTTTAGATCTTCATTTTGGCAAAAATGTGAAGGGCATCGATTATATTGAAAAAATATACGATAAGAATTTCAAAACTATCAACATAGTTACTTCATTTTCAAAGTCGCATGTAGAAATTCCAGAAACTATAC
>CAYPZY010000584.1:0-1676 GCA_964415155.1 uncultured Bdellovibrionales bacterium | reverse complement strand
ATCGTTGGCAATTCACTATTCGCAATACCATTGTTGACTACGACCAACAGGGAAAACCAACGCCCCGTGAACCCACAACAGATTTTAAAGATGTCATGAAACCCAAAGCCACGGCAGATCTTGCTGCCAATTTGGAAATGCTTGGAGTAAATCAATTTGGTTTTGAGAAAAAGGATACAAAACCTACCAAAGTGACGTATCACGCTTTGGAAGTTAGCGATGGAGAATTTGATCCACCGACAGAAGTAAAAAATAAATCTGGTTGCATGAAGCTACCTAATTGTAAAATCGAAGCTCGCAGAATCAAGTGGAGCCAAATCAATTGGTTTGAGGCGGGTCCAGAAAAATACGAATTCGAATATATTATCAGCTCAAAAGTTCCCTACTACTCAACGATTCTAAAGCAGTGTGCTACGCAACAACTGCCACTTGAGGACGGTCGCAAAATCATTGTCACACAGTGTTTATCTGTCACAGACTTTGATTTCGGCACTGGTGGGTGATAGTTCTCGAAACATGAAAAATATCGCCATTGTTCTTTCGGGCTGTGGTCACCGTGATGGATCCGAAATCAGCGAAACTGTTTCTGCTATGATCAGCTTAAGTCAGATGGGTGCTAAGTTACATTTCTTCGCCCCCAATATGGATGTCGCAGAAATTAATCATGTAACCACAAAAAAAAATCCATCTCAGTTGCGCAATCTCCTTTTCGAAGGAGCACGAATCGCGCGCGGTAAAATTCAAGATTTAAAAGATCTCAAAATAAAGGATTATGACGGCATCGTGTTTCCAGGGGGCATGGGAGCTGCAAACAACTTGTCTGATTGGGCTAGCAAGGGCAGTAAAGCAAATCTTCATCCAGAAGTGGCTCGGGTCTTGTGCGGTTTCCATAATGACTCAAAACCGATTGCGGCTATTTGTATTGCACCTGTTTTGACGGCACTAGCGTTGGGAAAGCATCATGTCACAATCACCGTTGGCAACGATCAAGAGGCGGCACAAGAAATTGAAAAACTTGGCGCCCGGCATGTCGACTGCCCCGTTGATGATTTTGTCACGGACCGTGACAATAAAGTCGTGACGACACCAGCTTACATGTTTGGAGATTCCACGCCCGCGCAAATTTTTAAAGGTATCGCGGGCTGTATTAAAGAATTCTACGAAATGGCTTAGTTGTTAAGAGCTCCGGCTTGAATCCATTGCAATACCATCATTACTTCCATATTGCTGAGTGCTGGTCCTGATGGTGGCATCTCGTTATTCTTAATCACAGTATAAAGGGCACTTTGTGTAGGACTTGTTTTATTCACAGTCCGTAAAGTGTTGGTGTAAGAGTCGTAGCGAACGTTTTTCTGCGCCAGCGTTGGACCATGGCAGATTACACATTTGGGAACTAAAATATTGTCAGAAATACTTTTGAAAGTAGGTTGCGGTGTGGGATTTGGTGCCGGTGCTGGCGCGGGAGCTGGTGCAGGAGCAGGTGAAGGATTTGGACTTGGATTTGGTGTAGGATTCGGTGTTAAGCTTGATTCGCCAACTTGACTATGTGGAACCGCGTATTCAGCACAATTGTTATAGGAAAAAGCGGCCAGTGTTAAAACGATTATGGCGAACCAGAGTTTTTTCATAGATCCCCCCTACCCAGCATTTATTCTACAATGATAATCAATTTGTCC
>CAYPZY010000583.1:0-1689 GCA_964415155.1 uncultured Bdellovibrionales bacterium | reverse complement strand
TTTTGAATTGGTGCGCAGGCGTAGGGGTAATTACCCGGTCCTCCGTGGCAGATGCATTGTTGAGATGAGCCGTTGGCCACAGTAAAAATTTGATATGCAGAATTTTCAGCGTGGTCATCGATTACACGCACGTAATAGCGATTGATATAGTAATTGTAATTCACCTGGGTCACATCCCACTCTTGCTGCGTGTGAAGGTAAAGTTTTTTACCGCTGTACTCAGTGGCACGCCATACGACATCGAGAGAGACACGACGAATATTGCCGACATAGTAATAATTGATACTGCGCACTTCGTGTGATGCGCTCCGAATTCGCTTTTGAATCCCGGCGTACCAGATTCTAAAATCATTGTGAGAACGAATATGAGCTTCGGGAAACTTCATATCTAGACCATCATCGGCTAAATACTTCAAAAATTCTTCGACGGGAGCATTGTGATCGAAGAGTGAATACCAATGCGCCACAAAATCATTTGCTGACCAAGTTGTTCCCATCTCGGCTTTGGCGACGGGGGATATTAAAAAGACTGTTAACAGTAGCATTTTTAAGATTTTCATAAATTTCCTTTCTTAAAATAGTTATTAATTCCGAACTCTAAAAAACGTTGCATCCTAATGTTTGGGAAGCTGCTTTAATCAGCTAAACATAAGGAGAAATTACCCGGACTTGATAATTTATGGAAATTATGATTTTTATTCATTATAATAACTACAGATTATGATAGAACCTACATACCTACGCACCTTCTTGGATTTAGTCCAGTCGGGGAACTTCACCCGAACGGCCGAACGTCTACATATGACCCAGCCGGGAGTTTCGCAACATGTGAAACGCCTGGAAGAATATTTCGGCACTCAACTTCTAAGTTGGAAAGGCAAAAAATTTCTTCTGACTGAGGCTGGAAAAAAGTTAGAGTCTTACGGACAA
This sequence comes from uncultured Bdellovibrionales bacterium, assembly GCA_964415155.1. GTDB lineage: Bacteria > Bdellovibrionota > Bdellovibrionia > Bdellovibrionales > SG-bin7 > CAYPZY01. The sequence continues at coordinate 759 of CAYPZY010000583.1, read as the reverse complement.
AAGATATTTAAAGATCATAATGATTTTAAAGTTTCTCTTGTCGGTGACGATCCCTATGCAGGCCTGTGCCGCTATGCAAGCCCAGGAAGCTTTGGTCTCAAACTCTTTGATAGTTTAATGAAATGCGCAGAAGCTTATCCGAACTTACAGGTTTCACTAGCGGTAACACCCAATGAATCGATTCCAAAATTACTTTTAGAAAACAAAATCGACGTGGCGTTTATGACGATGAAACCCGAGTTTCGCGAGCTGCACGTTGAAAGTCATGATGAGGAGGAGCTGCTTTTAATTGTGCCGAAGAAAATGAATATTAAATTTAAAGGGAATGAAACACTAACTGAACTGCAAAGAATTGGTTTCGTCCGTCACCCCGATGCGCCCTACTTTGCTGACCGATTATTTGGAAGTAACTTCGGGGCTAAGTATCGAGGAGTCGAGATGTTCCCACAAAAAGTATTTATTAACCAAGTAAACCGCATTCTAGATCCCGTGAGCCGCGGACTTGGATTTACCGTTCTTCCTGAATATGCCTATTTGCAGTATCCTCGCCAGCAACATCTCAGCGTATGTAAATTACCAAAATCCGTGCGTGATCTAATTTATCGTGTCACTCGCCAAGGTGAAAAGTTGCCGGAACGTTTTAAGACTGCAGAAAAGTTTATATGAACGCTTCTAGGTTAACCACCAACGCTTGGCTAGAAACCAAGTGAGTTAGTTAGATCTACAAATTTGAAAACAGTGTACCGTGCCAACTTGCGC
>CAYPZY010000582.1:0-1690 GCA_964415155.1 uncultured Bdellovibrionales bacterium | reverse complement strand
GGATTTGGTTAAGGATTTTTTTTTGTAAATCGAATTAATTTTTTCTATGGTTTGCTGATGCCTCTTATTTGTACGCCTCAGCGCAGCAACTATCTAAATCTCTTTAAAATTAAATCGAACCCGACAGGTGTTGTCAACGCTAGAAACTTTATTCGAGCCAAGGGAAAAATTGGAGAACGTACCAACTCTTATAGGTGCCACTAAATAAATATATGATCGCTCCTAAAGCTAAGTATGGTCCATAAGGAATCTTCAGTTTTAGCCCGCCCTTGGTCTTGATGGCCAAAGTCAAACCAACCAAAGAACCAATCACACTGGAAGATAGGATCACAAATGGAATGGATTGCCACCCTAAGATGGCACCAATCCACGCCGCGAGTTTAATGTCACCACCGCCGATCCCCTCATCCTTACGCCAAACATAGTAAAGGTAGGCAATGGACCAAAAAAAACCGCCGCCAAATAACACCCCTGCGAATGAGTCCCAGAAACTTCTTTCATGAGATAATAGAGAACCAAATAAACCGATCAAAATTCCGGAGAGAGTGAAGACATCCGGCAAGATCATATGATCGAAATCAATCATAGAGACGGTCACTAAACCGAAAACGAAAAGCAACATTTCAAAAATTTGCCAGTTTATGACATTTTCGTCGTGGAAGCGCAAAAAGACCGCCACAAACAAAGCGGCCATGAGAAGTTCAACGAAAAAATATCGCCAAGATATTGCAACCTTGCAGTTCCGGCAATGGCCGCGTAAAAAGAGCCACGAAAATAGTGGAATGTTATCGTACCAACGAATAGCTGTTTTACAGTTGGGACAGTGGCTTGGCGGCTTTATCACGCTCTTATTTTGCGGAAGCCGCAAGATGACCACATTGGAGAAACTGCCGAGGCAAGCTCCAAAAACAAAATAAATAAAAATACTGAAATAGAAAAGCTCGTTATACAAAATCTTTTTTCCTAAACACAATTGAAGCTATTACTATAACCAATGCCACCCACCCGCCGGCGTAAAATACCGCTAGAGCAACCTGTGAGAGGGGGATTTGCTGTTCACTTAGCGTGTAGGTTGACCAGTTAAATTTAGCGAGATTTGGTAACATCCGCTGAAGAACCTCGTTAAAAACTTTAAAGCCGGTAGCAAAACTTTTTTCTGCAAAAAAATTTAACGTATCCATCCAGCGCCCAATGAGAAAGAGACCTAACGCGTACGAGACTGCTAGAATCGGCTTAGTAAAAGTTCCAAATAAAATCGTAAAAGACATCATCACTAATGATTCTAAGAGTATTCCGATGACCACCATAGTACAATCATAATCCCAGGTCTTTCCCAAAAAATAAAATGTTATCGCAAGAATCACAGACAAAGCAGACAATGCAGTAACATTAACCAAGGATAAACCAAAAAATTTTCCCAATAAAAATTGTTGGCGAGAGACCGGCCGAACCAACAATGTATAGATCGTACGATGTTCGAGTTCTCGAGAGACAAGGGTCGAACCAATGAAAATGGAAATAATCACGGCACTTAAATTGATCGCGGCAAAACCGAAGTCAGAAGATATGCGCATTTGCTCGGCATAGCTTAGTTGCCCTAAAACTAAACTAAATCCAATTAGTAAAATCGCGAACACAAAAAGGCCGTAGAGAATGCGATCGCGAATAATTTCACGAAATGTATTTAATG
>CAYPZY010000581.1:0-1690 GCA_964415155.1 uncultured Bdellovibrionales bacterium | reverse complement strand
CTCTATCTACTCGTTATTGGAGCAAAGCTTAAAATTTCTGCCTCTTCGAGGAGAATTCTAATCGGCTCTGCGAGCTCATTACGTATGCTCGGTGGTGCTTCCTGCAATAACCTGTTGATTTCATAAGAGGCGCCACCGGTTCCCGAAATTTCACCAAAAATAAAATAGATGGTATTAATGATCTCTTGACCAAGTCTTCGCCAATTCTCTTGACCCAATAACGAGTAGATAGAGCGCATTCTCAGCTTGAATTTGCTCTCAATGGAATGTTCTTTTTGCCACCAGCCAAGTTCACGTTTGGCTTTTCCTAAAAGCATTAAAAAAGCAAACGCGTAAATACCGAGCCAAGTTTTAACATTCAAAATCTTATTTAGCCTAAAGCTAGGACTTGATTCCGTTATCAACTCCGGGAGTCTTGCTGGATTGGCTTCGGTGTGGCCAAGATTTGATTTCGGCGGTAGAGCAGGAGCATCTTGAGATAACTCCACATGAATCGGTAATGCCTCGGTCTCTTTGCGGTAGTAGGATTTCGTTTGAGGGTTGAAAAAACTTACAGATAATTTTGGAATTGTGATCTCACCTGCAGCCCGTGGAATGAAAGTAAGCTCAAAATCCTTGTGGCCCACACCACTTTTATCGAAACCCGATGTCGACTTGATATCGTAAAGTTCCAAACCTTGCGGTGAAGAAATTTTTGGTAGTTCAATCAGTTTTGCATTTCCCTTGCCTTCAAATCGCAATTTGTAAAAAAACGGCTTATTGGTTTTAAAAGAAGAGGCGTCGATGTTAGCGAAAAGAGAATACTGCCCAACTGCTCCCGTAAAATCTTCGGGCTTGCCATTGATGGGTGGCTCAAGGACTTCAATTTTGAGTTCAGGGCTTGAGCGCGTTGCGACTGTCGGTTTGCTCATACCGAACAAATTAAATCCATCCATATTAATGATTGTGCATTTTGCGGTATAAGGATCAATGGCGATATTTCCAGCTTTAATGGGGAAGAGTGCAAAAGAAACCAACAATGCACGGTTATAGCGAATACCATTCACAATCTGCGGAGTAAAGTTCAAGCGAGTTGCAACCTCAATGTCTTCTTTCCAAAAACCCGTGAGATCAGGATATTTTAAGGTATCAATATCGCGAATCTGTCCGCGCGTATAAAGGTACCAACTGGCAGTGATTTGTTCGCCAACGTAGGCCTTTTTCTTATCAACTTCGACATGAATAAAAAAGTCTGCTGCGGCTGCATTGTTCGGTTGCGGCTGCTGGACACCGGGATCTCCCATACCGTGACGACGTAAGAGCTTATTAAACATCTCTTCCATGCGGTCCATTTGATTCAAAGTCTCTTCGTCAACAGGAAAAGGTTCATCGTCCTCTTGAAAAAACCCGCCACCCGGCTGTTGCCCTTGTTGATTCTTTCGTGCCGACGGCCGATCAACAACATCAAATGTGTTTGAAGAAATTTTCTTGGTGCCGCCATTAACATTCACAATAATATTGGCAAACGAAAATGTGCCGGTTTTATCTGCTATACAGGTATAGATATAGCGACGAGTTTGTGTTGTTTTAAATTGTGAATTTTCAAAGGTTCGTGAAGACTGAGATACCTGACTCGCTTGACCAACACTTATTCCATCAACGGGTTGAATTTCGGGGTCAGAGATATGAAGAGCATCGTCAGATGATGTGA
>CAYPZY010000580.1:0-1694 GCA_964415155.1 uncultured Bdellovibrionales bacterium | reverse complement strand
CAGGCCTTATTTTCTTTTTTGCAGCAGTTTTCCACTACACCCCCTGTCATACCCAGAAAGAGAACTTCCAATCAGTTGTTTGATTAAAGATTTTTACATCAATTTAGACCAGTAAGAGCAGAACACTGGCATGTTTTTTTAAAAGCTATCATGGATTGTTTATGATTCTAAAATAGAATTGGGTAGCGCAACAAATTTTCTGTCTAAGTGAAAAATATTTTTATTTTGTTTAATGCATCATCGTCGTTAAAGCAGTTTCAATTTGATTTTGAATCTCTTTTCTAAAGGGCTTTAAATACTTTTCTCTGTTGCTATCTTTAGGGAAAACATTCCAGTAATACTCAAGTCTCAAAGCAACAAAAGCAGTCACAATGCGAAGCGTCCGCTCTCCTAATGTTTCCATCGTTTTCGTTCTTCTTTTAAGTTCCTTGTTCACCCGCTCAATCGGATTGGTTGTTTTTAATGTCCTCCACAAGCGATAATCAAACTGATAATGAACCAGTAACGATTCCAAATCCTTTTCTAAACAGCACACTGCTCGCTCTGCATCTTTTCCAAAAACTTCCTTTAAGTTTATAAAGGCCTGGCGCGCTGCAGACTCATTCTCAGCATACATAACTTGATGTACCTGCTTTTTAAATAGCTCTGCAAATCGTTTGGGTGCCTTTGCCATCGCGTTCCTTAAGGAATGTACCCAACACCTGCCTGTCACGGAGTTTGGAAACTCTTCTTTAAAAACTTTTTCTAGGCCTGATAAACCATCCATAACTCCAAGACGAACTTCCTTAAAGTTTAATCCTCTCTCTTTTAAATCTTTAAAAATCATCCGCCAACATTCAGCGCTATCTTTCTGACCAGGTTCTATCGTTAAAATACTCATCCGATTTTTCTTGTCCAAACCAATCACTACTAAGCTCGGCTCTTTCTCAGTACTCCCTCGCCTCTGAATCCTAAAGTTTGTTCCATCAACAAACAAGGCCCAGTATTCTTGAGTGATTGGACGATTCAGCCAGCTTAATGCATTTTCTTCAATCAATGCTAACGACCGGTGCACAGCCATCCCAGATACTTCTACCCCTAAAAGCCGCTTCGAAATCATTCCCAACATTCGAGTCGAAATGCCCGCTAAATGAAGCAAGGCCAAGTCTTCCTTAATGCGTGGATCTACTCGCTCATGGCTCGGAACAATCGCACTTTCAAACTCACCCTTGCGGTCTGCAGGAACTCGTAGCCTTAAACCGCCTATCCCTTTTAACGCATAGTTTTTCTCTTTGTGGCCATTTCGTTTATTATCACTTTGATCCGGACGACCTAGAAAAAGCGTCATCTCCATATTTAAAAGTTGATTGAAAAATCCTGTGACCGACTGCTTGATCTCAGAAGTCACTGCCTCCAAAGCTTTCATTCGATGACTTCGAAATGCTTCCACCGCTTGCGTCAATTCCGATAAATTGATCTCTAGTTTTATAATTCCCATGTCCAGCATATCGCATCCCTCCTCGGAGATGTAAATCGCTCAGACAGAAATTATGTTACGCTATCTAGAATTGATGCATCACTACATTTTTTGGCTATTTTTCCATGGCAAAAATGCCAAAATAATTTCACGTTTAGCTCGATATCCATCTTTAGAATGTTCTACTAATCCCATTTTTAGAAGTTCATTCAAATCTCTTTGTAAAGTTTTTGAGTTT
>CAYPZY010000579.1:0-1695 GCA_964415155.1 uncultured Bdellovibrionales bacterium | reverse complement strand
CGGAGAAGTCACGACGGGAAATCCTATTCCTGCAGATCAAGTGGGCGAGGCATGGGAAGATCAAGTTAAAAAAATTATCAACAGATCAGAAAATCGTAGCGAAAATTTTATCAACGAAGAGCATACTAGGCTCCGCGACATAAGGACACCAGACGAACTTCCCAAAAGCACAATTTTTGAGGGCAAAGAATATCCCAAGACATTTAGTGATCCCGAGGCAGAAAAACGCTCGAAGTTTAACTTAGAAATTGACGGCTATTCGAACTTCTAAGTATCAGAATTGGTATCCTTCTTTTTTACAACTTCTATCTCGGCACTGACTTTAAACTTATGTTCTTCGACAAAACGTGATGCTTCCTTCACAAAATCAATCTTAGACAGGATTTTCACAACTTCGTTGGAGACTTTGTTCATCAGCTCGTCTTTGGATTTGGCAGCACCGCTAACAACCAAACCAAGAACGTCTTTTGGAAGTTTAATATCACCCAAGTAGTTTCGGATGCTCTCTTCAGTCATAAAGGCGGCGCTGAGACCAGCGGCGAAAAGCTTTTTTACCGACTCTCCGAGACCGCCACCTTTTTCTTCATCCCACGAGGATATATCGTCTTTATCTTCTTTTTTATCAGCCATGAGCTTCCATCACTTTCCGTACAAATCGTTAATCCGTTTTTGATAGGCACTTATCATATTGGGCAAATTGACGCTAACTAAAGCATTAGCCATAAATTTCGGCACAAACAGTGTAAAGTCCGCCTCCAGTTGGTAACTCGCTCGGGTTTTTCCAGCTTCTTCCTCTAAGGACCATGAGCCGGAATTTTTCTTAAAAATATCCCCTGAAGCAAAATCCCAAGCCACCTTTTTATTAGGAGTTTCAGTCATCCATAATGTGTAACTAAAATTCTTAACCAGGGATAAAGTGTATTCGACAAGTTTTTTGCCTTTTTCTTCGCGAATAATCTGACAGTTTTTAACTTCCTTTAAAAACTCCGGATATTTTTCATAATCACTCACGATTTTGTAAAATTCCTCGGGTGTACAATTAAAAACCGCCGATGTTGTAACCTCTGCCATGGAAACTCCTTTCGTTAAAACATCTTCATTTTATCGGGGTGGTGAATAGTTTCAATATTTCTGATGGTGCCAGTCTTTGAACGCATTACCACGGAATGAGTATGAATTCGGCCATTTCCTAAAAATCTAACACCTGTAAGAAGAGGCCCATCAGTGACGCCGGTTGCACAAAACATAACCTCTCCACTTGCCAAATCCATCAGCGAATAGGAGCGGTCAAAGTCAGTGATCCCCATGCGCTTAGCGCGTTCCTTCTCGTCACCATTTCTAAATTTCAGACGGCCTTGGAAGTCACCACCTAAACAGCGAAGTGCGGCTGCTGCAATCACGCCCTCAGGGGCACCACCGACACCAATAAGCATGTCTATTCCTGTTTCTTCTTTTGCACACGCAACTGCCGCCGAAACGTCGCCGTCACCAATAAGTTGAATTCTGGCGCCAGTACTACGTACTTCTCGAATCAGATCTTCATGGCGAGGACGATCCAAAATGATCACGGTAACTTCAGAGATTTCTTTGCGAAGTGCTTTTGCCACAGCTCGAATGTTGTTCGTCGGTGTCTGATCGATACTAATACAACCCACTGCTTTAGGGCCAACGGCGATTTTGTCCATATAAACATCT
>CAYPZY010000578.1:0-1698 GCA_964415155.1 uncultured Bdellovibrionales bacterium | reverse complement strand
GCTTGGCGGCTGCGCCAGAGATGTGGGACTTTTCGAATTATTTGGAGTGGCTGGGCTTGCGCAATGGGGCGCTGGTGAACCGTGAGTTTATCGCCGAGAATTTTGGGGCGGGGGAGGCGTATAAGAAGTTCGTGGCGGAGTATCTTCGCAACCGGCAAGTGGATGAGGATTTTCGGAAGTATGTGGAGGGGTTGGAGAGGTAGGTTGTTAGCGAGACCTCGGAGGTCTTAAAGCTCGGGTAAAATTGGAGAAAATAGGGAGAGGATTAGTGAAAGAGTTTAAGTATTTTATAGCTGACATATAGGTGGTGATAATGGAATACGAAAAATTTAAAAAACTTTTAGTAAATAAAGAGCAACCGAATGTTGATTTCAAACTCGAGTCTCATGCATTTGCTTCTAAAACAGAATACTTCAATGCTGAGCTGGTTAAGGATATATGCGCAATGGCTAACAATGGAAATGTTAGTAGTTATTTAATTATTGGTGTTTCAGATGATGTTAAGAGTTTTAAGAGCGTTCAAAATCAAAAACTGACTGATGAAAATGTTCAAAGTCTATGCAAAACTGCTATATATCCTCCTCCAAAAATTAGATTTCTTAAGAAGAGATGGTCTGAAAATGTTTTACATGAACATAAAGACAAAGATTTTGTAATTATCCAAATTGGACCTCACCCAAAACAAGTGTTCCGTTTAGCAAAAGATTTTATCGATTACAAAGAAAAAAATTTGTTTCAAAAGAAATGAAGTTTGGGTTCGACGGGGTACAACATCGGATTTAGCAACCCCAGAAGAAATTCTGAAATTGTTTTCGGGCGATCCAATAAACATTTCGGAAGAAGCAGAAGCAAGGAAACAAGAGCGTTTTATTTTTTCGAACCTTTCGGTTTCTGAAAAATGTTCTGCGATCTTTGGAAAAATGGAAAATTTTGTTGGAAATGATTTAGGCTATAAAAAGTCGACCTGGCATAAGTCTCCATTTTCATTTCAAGTAAACTGGAAGCAGATAGGGTCAACCCTTTTTTTTATTAACTGTTTTTCATGTGATAAAAGTTTTACAAAACAAAGCCTTGATTGGTTTTATTCTCGTAAGTTTTTTTCTTTTGACTATATTGCGAAAAAAGATTTACCCGCTGAGTTTAATGAGTATCTAGAAACGATCAAGTTGATTAGGAGGATTACCTTGTGGGCATTTTTGGATGGAGTAAGCCAAAATAAAGTTATGGCAAACTTTCCTTCTATGAGGAAGTCTGAAATTCAGCATCATTATTATCATGGCGAATGGCAAGATAATAATGATAAAAATAAAAAGACAATCTATTTACCTTCAAGTAATGAAATGGTTTTAATTGATAAAATTAAATCTTTACCAGATTTTACTGAAACACTTGAAGACGTAATAAAAGAACTGGAAAAAGATAATAAGGCTACAGTTTTTGCTCCTGAAATCAAGAAAGCGATTTGGTGAGTTGATGGATACGTTGTTACCGTCCGTGTTGGATAGGGCGTTTAAGGGAGAGCTCTAGCCCCCTCTGTCCTTTGGACATCTCCCCCAAATGCGACGATAGTGCTGTCGGATTTGGGGGAGAACTGGAAATGGAGAGTATGAATGACACAAAAGACAAAGATATCACTCGACGAGCAGCGGCGCATTGTCGCTTATCTGGATGGGTTGCAGGCGAAGGTCAATGCGTTGA
>CAYPZY010000577.1:0-1715 GCA_964415155.1 uncultured Bdellovibrionales bacterium | reverse complement strand
ATACCGTCAATCAGTTGGTTCTGGGTTCAGCAATTATTCAGTCTTTGCAAGGCGCTGATAATAAATTTTTTAAAACCAATGAATTTTGGCAACACTCGATCGGCGTTGCCATGGCTGCAGAAACGATCGCTGATTTTGTACGACTTCAGCGTGCCGATATTTTCACTGCTGCCCTCGTTCATGACATGGGAAAAATTGCACTTGCGAATATCGCACCAGATACGCTTGTCGAAGCTTGCCAGTATGCCAATGAAAAAAACATCTCTCTGGATGAAGCAGAAAAGGAAATTGGTTGTCCTCAACATGTGGAAATCGGTGCCATGCTCGCAAAAAAATGGCGACTTCCCGCTGCCATTGAGTCTTGTATCAAATATCATCATCAATACGATCCTCTTCGCCGCGGAGGTGTTGCGGCCGAACTCAACAAAATGGTCGACGTGGTGATCTTATCAAACTTGCTTATTCACGCAGTGAAATTTGGTAACTCCGGTCACAATAAAGTTGAAGGCGCCCCCAAAGCTCTCCTTGAGCGACTACGTATAGAACCCGAAAGCATTAAGACTTTGGTCGTAAAAATCAAGGAGTCACTCACCAACGCCGATAGCTTTTTAGCTATCATCAATAGCAAGCCTGACCGGGAGGCAGCTTGATAAAATCACAGGCCGCGGCACCTCTTTTTGAAACCATTGCTGAAGAAGCAATGATGGGAATCATGGCCTTTGAAGGACCACGCAGCCATTGCGTCTATATTAATAAGCTTGCTAAAGAGATCGTTAACTTCGATGAAACAAAAAAGCTATCTGACATCATTCTCGATGATCTCTTCCCGCGTAAAACTTACGGCGACTATCGTGGTTTTTCAAAAGACATTATTAAACATGAAGGCGTCAGCCAAGACATCGTCGTTTCAAAATTAAACGGTAGTAGCTTTATGGCCAACATCGGTATCAAACGGGTCGGCGGTGGCAAAGATGAAATTTTACTTATAATGTTTCAAGACACTACCTTTCAAAAGAAACTACAAAAAGAAATTGTCCTCAAACAACAGGAAATCAAGAAAGCCTACGAAGATCTTTTGGCCCAGAACAAACAGCTCAAAGAACTTGATCTTGCGAAAAACAAATTCATTGCTTTGACAACGCACGAACTGAGAACTCCCGTTTCAGCACTTGTGGCCACGGCGGACATCATCGTCAACAAGTTGTATGACGATGAAGCGCAAAAAGATGAATTCATCAAAACGATCCACGAACAAGGCAACCATTTGCTCGCACTCGTTAACGACATCTTGGATTTTACCAAACTACAAGCTGGTAAAATGGAATACTTTGTGGAGCATGCCGACGCAGCAGCGATTGTTTGTGAGCAGATTTCCAACTTTGCTCCCATGGGTGCGCAAGATGGTATCATTGTGGATTTTCAAAATCCTGAAAATAAAAAGTGGGAATGCTATTTTGATCATATTCGTCTGTCGCAAGTTATAGCCAATATCATAAATAATGCTATCAAATTTAATAAGACAAATGGAACGGTTACCGTTTCCCTAAAAGAGGATGCGAAAAAAGAATTCACGGTTATTTCTATTGCCGATACGGGCAAAGGCATTGAGGCAACTAAGATTGAAAAAGTTTTTAATGAATTCGAAACAGTGAGCGACGTAAGTAAACATCACAAAGGTACTGGTCTCGGTATGCCCATTTCTAAAAGAATTATCG
>CAYPZY010000576.1:0-1716 GCA_964415155.1 uncultured Bdellovibrionales bacterium | reverse complement strand
CAATCGCTTTAGATAACGCTAAACTTACTAAGGATATAGCGAATCTATTTGAGAGCTTCGTTACGGCATCGGTGACGGCAATTGAGTCTCGGGACCCTACTACTAGCGGTCATAGCGATCGTGTTGCCGCTTTAACAGTGGGATTTGCTGAGCGCATCGATCATTTAAAGAATGGTCCCTACGCCTCAGTCTCTTTCACGAATGATCAGTTGCAGGAACTTCGTTATGCAGCCCTGCTTCATGACTTTGGAAAAATCGGTGTCCCTGAGAATACTCTGCTAAAGGGGAAAAAACTCTACCCTCACGAATTGGAACGAATTCTTCTTCGCTTAGAAACAGTTAAGTCACAACATGAAACCAAAATGTGGCGTAACTCGATTCAAGAAATAATTGAAAAAGTAAAACACGGTATTTCCGACAACTTAGAATCAAACATTGGTGCGACTCTTTTACAGATTAACGGTTTCAATCAACAGATCGAGCAAATTCGCGTCGGGATCATCAAGGCCAATGAGAGCCAAATCATTGATAAAGATTTTAACATTAAAAAACTCATGGAATGGATTGAAAACACGTCACGAAACATGGGTTTAAAACTCATTAATGAAGATGAATACATCAGGCTATCTATTGGTCGAGGGACATTGACGAGTAAAGAACGTAAGGAGATTGAATCTCATGTTTCCCATACCTTCGAGTTTTTACGTCAAATCGCCTGGACCGACAACTTAGCGAGTGTTCCCGATATCGCTCACGCCCACCACGAAAAGTTAGACGGCACTGGCTATCCTCGTGGGCTTCGTAAAGATAATATTCCTCTGCAGGCACGCATGATGACAATCAGTGATATCTATGATGCTCTTACAGCGATGGACCGTCCCTATAAAAAAGCTGTTAGTCCAGAACGTGCCATTGAGATTCTCCATCTTGAAGCGAATGATGGTAAACTCGATGGTGATTTGCTAAAGGTCTTTGTAGAAGCTGAGATTTATAAGGTGGCGCAACCGAATCTTAAACGCAAAGGCGCCTAAAAGGGGCCAAAAAAAACCACCCCTAAGACAAAAGATAAAAGAAAGACTTTGATACCGAAAGATAAGAGATCACCCATAATCTCTTATCGGATTTCCTAAAATATTATTGACCCCGACAAAAAGATAAGAGATTTTTTGGGCATGAGTGAGACTGTAGCTATTGCCAGAAAAGTTTATTTTAGTAGCGGTCATCGCTACTATAATCCGCGCTTGTCAGAAACTGAGAACAAGAAACTCTTCGGCAAAACTTACAGTGAAAATGGTTTTGGTCACAACTTCATGCTCGAGGCCTACTTTTCCGGGCCTGTGAATCCTGATAGTGGTATTGTGGTCAATCTCATCTTAATTGACGATCTTTTAAAAAAAATAACAGATCCCTTTGATCATCACTTTATAAATACCGATGTGCCTTATTTTAAAGAGGTCGTGCCAACAACAGAAAATCTTGCGCGCTATCTTTACCAAGAAATCAAAAAAAATCTTCCGGCACCTAATATCAATCTCCTAAAGGTGCGCCTTTATCAGGGCGACTTCATTTGGGTCGATTATTTTGAGTAGGCTATGGGAAAATACTTTCTTTCTAAAAAATATTTTTTACATGCGCTTCATAATCTTAATAATCCCGACTGGTCGGACCAAAAGAACCTTCAGGTTTTTGGCAAGTGTTATCGACTTCATGGTCATG
>CAYPZY010000575.1:0-1736 GCA_964415155.1 uncultured Bdellovibrionales bacterium | reverse complement strand
CGTTATGCCTTACAACCCAAACCCCAGCTTCACTCGCAGAGCCGCTAAGGATAAACTACGCCAAACATGGTATTGGGCTAAAAAGATGATAGATAAACACAGTATTTCCGCCGAATTTAGCGCTGATGAGTATATTGTTGTCACAGAAAGCGACACATTAGAGGCACTAAAAAAACTACCAGCCTCATCATTCAAGCTGGCAGTTTCTTCACCACCGTACAATATTGGGAAAGAGTACGAGAAGCAAATTGAGCTACAACATTACCTTGACTGGCAATCAGAGATTCTAAAAGAACTTGCACGAGTCATTTCAGACGATGGCAGCATCGTTTGGCAAGTTGGAAATTTCGTTGATGATGGAGAAGTTTTCCCGCTAGATATCTATTTCTATCCAATCATAAAGAGTCTTGGCTTTCAGTTGAGAAATCGAATTGTTTGGCATTTCGACCACGGATTGCACGCAACGAAAAGATTTTCTGGACGCTACGAAGTGCTGTTGTGGTTTACAAAATCAAAGGATTACACGTTTAACCTTGATTCGGTAAGAGTTCCCTCTAAATATCCAGGCAAACTGCACTACAAGGGCGACAAAAAAGGTCAGCCAAGCGGCAACCCGCTCGGTAAAAATCCATCAGATTATTGGTCAATAATTGCTCAGGAATGGGAAAGTGGAATAATTGAAATTCCAAATGTTAAATCAAATCACCCAGAAAAAACCTCTCATCCATGCCAATTCCCAATCGAGCTAATCGAGCGCTGCGTTCTTGCACTCACCAATGAGAATGACTGGGTTTTGGATCCATTTGGCGGAGTTGGCTCAAGCTTAATTGCAGCCATAAAAAACGGGCGAAGAGGAATGGTGATTGATCGTGATTCACAATATATAGCCATTACCAAAGAAAGGATTTCCGCATTTCAAGAAGGTGTTCTAAAAATTAGACCCCTTGGAAAACCAGTGCACAAGCCAACTGGAAAAGAAAAAGTCGCGCAAATGCCATCAGAATGGCTCAATGAAAAGCAGGAGAAATTACTTTGAAAATCGTAGCCACATATGATTTTAACGGCGGAAAATCAGCAGTACTTCAAAGGTACGCCGCAGAGTTTGCACAAATTCAATCGGTTATAAGTGCGATTGATGCAAGTCTCTACAAGACCAAAGAGAGCACAGAAAAAACGATGATGGGGAAAATGCTATTTTCACCAACAGAATTAAATAAAGCGTTCAAACGTGAGTTTGCCAAAGCAGAAAACGGGGGATGGTCGAATCATAAAGTATTGTGTGATTACTCCTACGGAGAGTATTCAGAAGATTACATAAAATCTCAAAATACACGAGGTCAGCCATTCAGAGACATGGACTTTGTAAAGCCAAATACAAAGCTTGGCATTGAAGTTCAATTTGGCAAGTATGCTTTTATGGTTTACAACGTTTGCGCCAAAATGACCATATTTAGCAAAATGGGCGTTATTGACACCGGCATAGAAATCGTTCCTGTCAAAAACTTTGCCGATGAAATGAGTACCGGGGTCTCCTATTTTGAACAGTTTGCTTGGGATTTGGAGCATAGAGGCACTTCGAACATAGATGTCCCCGTATTAATACTTGGAATTGATGCTTGAAACTAAAAAGGCATAACAAGTCGTTCAAGCGGACGCGCTAAAGCGCGCCGCTTAACTCCAACGTTAGCCTCATCGAAAGGGCATCATGACCTCAAAGGAATTCGTCGAACTGATCG
>CAYPZY010000574.1:0-1742 GCA_964415155.1 uncultured Bdellovibrionales bacterium | reverse complement strand
CCGATGAAGCCCTATTGTCGAGTTCGCAGGCCGCGCATCTGCTCGGTTATTCTGAAAAAAGCTTTCGCAATTTGGTCTCCAAGGGGAAGATCCCGCATTATAAATTGCTGGGACAAAATCGCTTTAAGAAGATCGAGTTATTGAGTCTCTTGGTAAAAGTTGAGTCCAAGTAACTGGTCTTTAGTCTAAACGTGATTAGTTGATCTGGTCTAGCGAAATATCGGAATTATCCCGATAAGTTCAGGGATAAATTGCCCTTATGCCAGTTTAGAAATCAAATAGTCGACAGAGGTTAGGATGAGTGTTGCGCCGAAAATCGAGAACAATAGGAAGTCTCCGAGTTTCCAGAAGTACATTCCATATCAGTTGAACTGGGAAATCTTTGGCAAAGAAGAATGCAAATTCGGTCCAAAAGTTAAAGGTGAAAAAGCAAATCTACAAACCATGACATTCTCTGACCTCATTGGAATGTTAATGAAAAAAGAGATTGGCGAAGTCTCACGATTTTTGGATACGACTGTGGTTGTCGATGGAGTTGAGCACCTCATTGAATGTAAGGGTGTTGCTCAGTGTATTCTTCCGATACTGCTCGAACTCATATCTAAGAAATGTAGCTTGAGTTGCACTTGGTTTTACTATGACTCTGATCATGTTAAAGATGATTTTCACGAGAACTTTACCTTCTTTTTAGTGAGCAAAAACAAAATTGTTCTTGAAAGCGCATCGGTAAGTCACACTGCCACGTCTTGGTTAAACCCAGAATTTTTAAGTTATGATGGAGACCATGTTTGGAGTGGACATGCCGACATGGAAAAAGCATCGTCTATTTGGTGGTATCAAAAATTCTACTCCGATACTGAAATCGGCCAGATCATAAAAATTCGAGATACTATCGACGCAACTGACGGAACAGCAGTGAGTGAAAAATCCGTAGAAGCCTTGGCCTTTCGCCATTTGATAAATGCATCCAAACGTACAAATACTCTCCTAATTTGGATTTTAATCGCCCTAGTTGCGGTGTTTGTTTTTCACAGGTGAGCGATGCAACGTTTAGTACCTTTCTTGGCAAGACTCCACCTGAAATAGTTCGGGCCGGTTTGCTTGATCAGCCCTTGCTCAGGGATGCTCCATTTTACATCGACGTTTTCAAATTTAAGGAAACTGGGGTAACAGAATTTAAGGATTCATACCGAAACTTTCTTGCTCACTTCAGTAGCTTCTTCAAGTTGGTAAGAGCATCAAAACAAAACGGGCTAATGAAACTATCCAGTCACCAAATCTTACAGATCGACGAAAAAGATCTCAAGAAAATGCTCAAAACCAGCGATCTCCAATTTCAGGGCGCCTACAATCTATTAAATTTTAAGGAGATCGACGGATTTAATATCGGATATTCAAAATCACTTCGGGGCGCAAGCATCGGTACTAAATTTAAGATGCTCTTAATTAAAGCTGCGCAGGAATTACTTGAGATTCAAATTGATGACCCTGAGATTTTTTGTCTTCTGCCATTCCTCCAAGAGGGTATCGGTTGTGACAGAATTAGCGATATGTTTATTTCAGTTAACTACACTCATTTTTTGAAATTTACCGAAAGAAAAATCAGTGAACTAAAGATCAAAGCGACTGATTTTGAAATCGAGGAGCAGCTTTTTAAGCTAGTTAAGCCAAACGAATTTAAGAACCCATTGATCTTAATTCCGAGAAACCTTGTGAAGCATCTCCCTACCCATTTCAATTGG
>CAYPZY010000573.1:0-1744 GCA_964415155.1 uncultured Bdellovibrionales bacterium | reverse complement strand
AATTCTAAAGATGGAAATTGTACGGTCGAGATGATCGCCAAGCAGTTTTCTCTGGCGTTGGGGCAAGCGGCGAGTATTTTAAATACTCTTGAGGAAATTAAGTACATTAAAAAGAAGGGCAGTCACTTTGAAATTTTAGTGGAGGGTCGGCATTTACCAAGAGATTCTCAAATTACGCGTCCACATCAAATATTAATGCGATTGAAATCACTCGATCAAATTCAGCGGCTCACTCCCGAACAGACGTATTCTTTCTCAGCGACAATTTCGACTTTGCCGGAGGTGCGTACAAAAATTCAGGCGGAGTTTTTAAAGTTTCTCAAAACCGCAGAAAAACTCGTCGGCGGTCATGATTCACAAAATCTTTACCAAATAAATTTCGATCTATTTCCCTGGGATTTGCAGAGCGAGATCTGAACAATATTTTATAGCCCGGCTAGTATTTTCGGGGAAAGGCATTTTCTTCTTCAGTTTTGGCAACGCTTTACAGACTTCTCGCATTGTCTTGTTGGCATAATCAACGAACCCTTTTTCTTTGATCGGTGCCAATATAATTTCCGCATTCATGAAGCCAATGGCATCATCCAATACGTAGTTGGTATCAAAGATAAAAGCCATTTCGTCTGTGAACCATTTTTGTATTTGCTCTGGATTCATCGCGATGTCCTTGCAACGTCGAAGGTCGATACCGGTTTTTTCACAGTCAATAATATCTTGGCGCATTCTTTGGATCATTTCCATAAAACTATTAAACCGCGACTCTTGCGTAAAAGGCTTAGCCTCTATTTTTACATCAGAAAAATACAAGATATAATCACCAAAAACAGCATTGAGCGCAATCCGCAGATTAAAATTTTTGCCCTCCATTTTAGCTGTGCGAGAAAGATCCTTTTCAAAAAGGCGCATGACCATAAATCTAATGTCGTCGGAGTTGTTGTGACCAATAGTGTGGCCCAACAAATACATCTGTTCATGAAAAAGTAAAATCGCTTGATTAAGCGGATTTAGGAGAGCGAACAAGTCTTGATCAAATTCAATTTTCACTTCTGGAATTTTTCCTGTCGGGCCGTAGCCTGGTTGTATAGCCTCATCACGATGGTGGCGCACCACCAATTGAACTAGTCGGCAGTTTTTTGGAATTTCTTTGATGGCTTTAGCATCGTTAACGCGCGGTATGTCAGTTTTATTGGACCAATCCTGCATATCGACAAGATGAGCTGCCTGGCGCAAACGAAAAATATAAATAGGAGCATGCTGGGAAACCCGCTCATCCACTTCTTTCATAATTCCCTTGTAGTCAGTTGCTTTCGGTGTAAAGAGTTGGTGCGGTTTGGTTTGTTCCCACTCCCAATAATCAAGTGTCGATAGCTCTTTGATTTCCTTGCGAAGATTTTGTGGAATGGACTTTCCGTTATTGATGTAAGAGTCGGCTTGAGTTGCGTAGTCCTCTTTACTAAAGCACGCGACACCGCTGCCGCCGCCTGTGGATCCCCATTTACCGCCTGCTAAGGTTTCAAAGGAAAGCAAAAGCGGTAATGTAAAGACTATAAGGACTCTTAAAGTACGCAAAGTTAACAAGCATCAACTCCGATTTCAAATTTAGAAGTCGGGCATACCAACGCATACCCGATCTTCTGAGAATCAATTGCCGCTGGGATAATCTGTTTTTATATCCACACCAATTGGGTGTTCCGCATAAAAGTCGTGAAAGCGGGTCGATTTGAGAATAAGAAGATCTAGATCC
>CAYPZY010000572.1:0-1746 GCA_964415155.1 uncultured Bdellovibrionales bacterium | reverse complement strand
TAGTCCCGGTCGTGTCTGTCTCAGGCCATGAACATGAAGACTGGCCCGAGTTCATGCCCTCACAAAAAGGAGTCTGACGGGCGGACCGCGCGTTTGAGTTGGTCCAGTCTTTTCCGGCAATTTTTTGCCAATCAAAGACGTTCATTCCTAATAGTTGCTCGAAATCCCCAGAAAAGTCGTAACTGCTGGCGACGATAACATCGTTTAGTAAAAATAAAAATTCGTCATCGAAATGAATCTTTTGGCTCGGGAAGCTAAAGTCCATACCGCATAAAGTGGCGCCGCTAGGTAAATTGAAATTCACAGGTTGTTCACGGCGAGCCCGAAAAAATCGATCAAGAATTGAAAGATTGTCGCCAATTCCAAATTCACACTTTAAGCCGGAGTCATAGGGATTAGGAAAGTTTACCGAAACAGTCATCGTTTCTTGAGTTCCGCTGGCACAGGTTGTTTTGATGTCATCGAAATTGTCTTGGGCTTCTTGATCGGTGGTAGTGAGCTTTCCGGCGGTGCCATCGCTGGCAAAATGCATCTCGCTGCAGTTATTGTAACCAAGAAGAAAGATTACCGTTAAGAAACCGAGAACTTGATAGCGTTGCACACTATCCCCCTGACATTAACAATACAAATTGTGGGCCAAATCCGAATACGGAAAGCCGTGAACTTTCAGCAGGTTACTTTTTGTAAATTTGTATCATATCGAAACATTGATATTTCTTTAAACACTTAGCTTTGGTATATTCTGGAAAATTTCTGAAAATCTAGATAGATAGAGATACTGTAAAACATATCGATACTGTAAAGTAAATGTTCGTTCGCTAGATCTCGTTTATGGTGAGCTGGTAAAATGATTAGCAAAGAAAAAAAAGCGAAAATGGCAAAATGGTTGGTAATCTTCTTTGGCGGATTATTCTCGTTGACGGTTCTTGCAGCACTTTGGATGCAAAATTTTCCCGACGTCAAAGTTCTGGGCGGGTGTCTTAAAACTAAAATGTATTCAGTGTGGTTATGTCCTAACGCCGATACCTATGTCAAACTTGAGAATATTTCACCTTTTGCTGTCGATGCCGTCATCGTATCAGAAGATGGCGGATTTTATTCTCATCAGGGTTTTGATTGGTTTGAGATTCAAAAGACAATTGAAAAGAACCTGAGCAAATTTAGTTACTCACGGGGCGGCTCCACAATCACTCAGCAGTTAGCAAAAAATGTTTTTCTGACAGGGGAGAAATCGCTTTGGCGAAAGTTTCGCGAGGCTTACTTAACGGCAATGATCGAAAAAAAGTACACCAAACGTTTTATTTTAGAAAGGTATCTCAACGTCATCGAGTTTGGCCCTAAAATTTACGGAATTAAAACAGCCGCTCGTCATTACTTTAATAAAGCTCCCATTGAGTTAAATCTTATTGAGTCTGCTTTTTTAGCTTTCCTTTTGCCTAACCCGAAAATTTATTCAAAAAGTTTTACCGTTAAAAGCCTGACTCCGTTTGCCCGTAAACGCATTGTCGAGATTGTTCGTCGCCTCACCAAATATAATAAGGTGACTTTAGGAGAGGCCAACGAGGTTCTTGTGCAACTTGGGCGTAGCGCTTGGATCAATTCGCCACCAGATACCGAAGAAACTTCACTTGAAGACGAGGCAGATGACGATGCTGTGACTGATGAGCAGCCAGCCTCCGCTCCGTCTACTCGCGAATCACAACCGGCCGAGTCTGGCGATGAAGTGCAACCCGAGGAAGAGGGGGG
>CAYPZY010000571.1:0-1747 GCA_964415155.1 uncultured Bdellovibrionales bacterium | reverse complement strand
TGGCAAAGACTTCCGCTTGTGTTACGAGACTTTTCATGCCAAAGCGTTCGCGCATGATATGGCGCTGTTCTGGTTGAAAACGTAACGTCCCTAAAGATGCATGCCCCACTTCAGACGGAGTGAAGGTAGAAGTTAGCGTATCAACCAATGAAAAATAGTTCTCTTTCCACTCGGGATGCCAAATTAAGGGGTCCATGTGGAAGTTCACTTTAAATCCTCGCTCCAGACATTTGCGAGCAGCCCCGAGACGTTGCTCAAGTGAAGCCGTTTGATGTTCTTCTCGGTCAATAATGTATTGAGGGTTGATCGACCAACTCACAATGGTATTTCCCACATGCGGTAAATCTAAAAACTGATCAACCTTGTCAGATTTTGTTTTAAATTCCAAGGACCAGCGCGGGTACTGATTGAAAAAACCAATGAGTCGACGCGAATATAAAGTGATTTCATCAAGACTTAAACTGTCGATTGTTTCACCGGTTCCAACGCGAAATTCTCTGTCGGGGTGTTTATCTGCCAACTCTTTTAATTGCTCTAAAGCAGAATCAATATTGGAGTAAATAGTCATTAGTGGCGTGTTGATATAGCTTTGCAAATAACAATAAGAGCAATTCATGTTACATTGCAGACCTAAATTTAAGACAAAATAGTTACAGCACACAAGTCCCGGTTTAAAGCCGGGGCACTGTTTGAAAAATCGGCCCTGGAATTCAGTAATAAAAATTTCTTTTTTGCTGCGATTAAATTCTTTGGCGGACAATTGACCAGAGGAATTGGCATAGGGACGCTCGTCAACGATGCTAACTTTTTCTGGCGGAAAAAGATTTTGTGCACGTTCTGCCACAGAACTATTGAGCGACCTTCTGTCGATAAATATTTTATCAATAGTGCTTAAGAGTTTTGAGTCCATAGCTTCTCAGGGTTGGCTCGCAAGTCATCGGTAACGTGTTTAAGGCTTGTAAGTTTTTTTTCTAGTTCTAATTGAGAGGCGCAGAAAAATTCCACGCGCAAACCGCTGATGTCGCCTTTTCTAACCCATTGCACGTCTACTTTTGGCGGCCAGCTAAGATTTTTTAGTTTTCGTTGCGACTGTTCGTCTAGGGCTGAGGTATTGGGAAAGCGAAGCGTGCGCAAATCATTAAGCCAGGTTTCTACAGATTTATCGGCGTTTTGTAAAAGACGCTCGTTGGTGAGCTCTAACAAAAGAAGTTCAGCAGCTAGTTCTAAGATTTGAACTCCAAAATTTTTTGCCAAATCCTTTTGAGCAATAACATTGAGGAGGGGAGTGATGGTTTCTTGGCCAATGGATTTAAGAGGTGCCAGGTCCCTAACACCAATTTTTTTTCGATGGCACCAAGCTTGAAAGTTGATTGGGAGTTGCAGAATGACTTCAAGAGTTTCTTCAAGCTCCTGACTGAAACGCCACTGAAGTTGCTCCACCAGTTTTGGAAAAATCGCCGGCTCGATTTTTTCCAGGCATCTCTTTAAAAATGCAAGTTCCACGAGACTTAGCTCGGGATAGTAAAATCGCAATAGTTGGGAAAGATGTTCAATGTCGTCGCCGACGCTCACAGCCTGTTCACTTTCAAAGCCCGTCACCAGATGATTTCGCCAAGCCAAAGAGGGCAATTCCGTTGGCCATTGCCGAAACGGCGAAAATTGCAGGCTTTTTGTGCATTGCGAAACTAAGACAATTTGCATGATGAGGAACTACCATGAGGTAATAATAGTTGTCCAATCACCTTTC
>CAYPZY010000570.1:0-1770 GCA_964415155.1 uncultured Bdellovibrionales bacterium | reverse complement strand
ACCATTTCTTTGGTTACCAATTTTGGAGCTTTGCGACCGGCGACGAGAACGGCACCGACAACGAGGTCAGCGCGGCTAACGGCTTTTTCAATATTAGTAGAGTTGGAATAAAGAGTTGTAATTTTGTTTCCAAAAATATGATCTAGATATTCAAGACGTTGATGATTCACGTCAACGACTGTGACATTTGCACCAAGACCAATCGCAATTTGCATCGCATTGATACCAACAACACCGGCGCCAATGATAACAACTTCGCCGCGTTCAACACCGGGAACACCACCAAGAAGAATCCCTTGGCCACCATGATCCTTTTGCAAGTAGATAGCGCCAACTTGGGTAGCCATTTTTCCTGCGACTTCACTCATGGGAGTTAGTAGTGGCAAGCTACCATCGGGTTTTTGAATCGTTTCGTAAGCGATAGATTTTACTTTTCGCTCACAAAGTACTTTCGTCAATTTTGGTTCTGCAGCTAAGTGAAGATAAGTGTAAAGAATGAGATTTTCTTTGAGCATGTCATATTCATCAGGAAGTGGTTCTTTCACCTTCACAATCATTTCCGCTTTGGCGTAAATTTCTTTTTTTGTATCTAAAATTTTAGCGCCCGCTTGTTCGTACTGTTCATTGGTAATGCGACTACCGAGGCCAGCGTCTTTCTCGACGTAAACTTTATGACCTTCTTGTACCAACTGCCGTACACCTGCATTTGTTAAACCAACGCGGTTCTCACTGATTTTTATTTCCTTTGGCACACCGATAATCATATAATTCTCCTTAAAATGTCGCGGTAAATAGAGTTTTATATTAGTCACAAAACCTGGTCAATGGGAATGGAATTGAACAAGCGTCTTCGTTTTTTTTTGCTAAGCCTGATAGTGCTCATAATGACGGGCAAAGTCTTAGCGTTGCCATCTGAGGGACTTGAAAGTTTTGCCACATTGGGAGATGCAAAGGCTTATCGTCTGCATCTTAATTCAACGGTTTCGGACTCTTATTGGCGAACTGAAGGAGCTAGTGTTGGCCTTGAGACGAACCTCTTTACCGCCAACAAAAATGTCTGGAGCTTAGGATTTACGCAGACAATTCCAAGTGATGATAAACGTGCTTACTTTATTCGCTATGATTGGACTATATGGGGAGATCAATCTCTATCCTTTAAGCTGGCGCACGAAGATCTAAATTACATAGAATCGGCAACCGAGAATTGGGGTTTTGAATACAGTGGGCAACTTGCCTTTCCTGCCGCCGGTAGTGATTTCTACTACGCGATCGGAATTTATCAGCGATGGCTAAAACAATCGTGGGACAGTGATGTGCACAATCCCCTTTCGCTGAACACGAGTGATAAAAGTACTTTTCTTTCTTATCTCATGGGCGTTAAGAAAAATTTTGGTGCGAGTGGAAACTTTTTAACCTTCGACGTCAACAATCGTGATGCCTTTCGCTATTACAATGGTGATGAAATGGCGACTGACCTTGGGTTTTACCTCAATATGAATAAGAAATATTTTTTAAAGTTTTTTGCCGGAGCCAGATGGGCAGCTCCCTTTACCTATCTTCCCGGTTATCCAGCAGCCAATTATTTTGGTGTTAGCGTCATTCTCTAAAGATCTATTTTTTGATGAGAAATAGCGTTCCCATTCACTTTGACTCTGATAAAATGCTTATCGTTACCGGGGTCAAGAACGGTATTCACGGCACCTGTGATCACGTAGGTCGTATTTCCTAGCTTCAGTTCACGGTATCCATGGTAGTGACCAGAGAACATAT
>CAYPZY010000569.1:0-1773 GCA_964415155.1 uncultured Bdellovibrionales bacterium | reverse complement strand
ATCGTGGTGAGTCCGTACGTGGTTTTCAATTTTTCTCAGCGGAATACCAAAGTAATCCTGGATGAACTGCATTCCTCGACAAATTCCCAAGAGTGGTAGATTTTTCTCAATTGCAAAATTAAGCAGCGCTTTCTCAACCGCATCTCTTTCGGGACTTTTACCGCCGTATTTTACTAAATCATTTCCTCCTGAAAGCACGACACCATCAGGTTTTAACTCCTTCAGAAATGAATCTACATATTGAGGACTGTTAGGAACCATCAATGGAATAAAGCCACAAGAGTAGAGCAAGTCTGTAAGCTTTTGATCTACGGCGTCCCTTTTTTCATTATAACTTTCAATTGGGTCAACCCGCAAAGTTAGCGCGATCTTTCTCATAACTTAAATCACCGCAAAATATTTACTTGTCGATTATTACAATCGATTTCGAGAACCTGCCCCTGAGACCATTTGTTGTATAGTAACTCACCCGCACCAATAATGGCAGGAATTCCCAACTCACCTGCTCGAATTGCCATATGAGAATTAACTCCTCCGTACATCGTAACGAAGGCAGAAATGTCTTGTGAAAAGATCCAATCAAATCCCGGGTCGGCGCTTGGTATGAAAAAAACAGAACCCTTCATTAAACTCTTACATTTTTCTGAAGAAGTAACATGTCCCGTGGTCCTTTTTAAAGTTATGAAGTTGGGTTCACAAGGCGGTACATGAAACGCCCAGACATCGTCAGGCTTTTCAATCAAAGGAGGTAGAAGTATCGTTTGGGTTAACGAGTAAGTATCCCTTCCCAACTTAATCCATCTTTGAGCAATATCTCCAAACGAAGAAGCAGATGCCGCCATCTCTTTAAAAGCACTGCAATCACAGTAGCTCATATCATCCAGGGAAACGCCAGCCTCTTCAGCGACCTGTTTCATCAAAGACAATGCGCTACTGATACTCTTGGTGAAAATGAATTTTGAGGTTTCTCGCCATTCAATGGTCGACTTAATAAAATCAAAAAGTTGAGTCGCACTTAGTCCCAACGAAGAGTTCTGCAATAACTCATCAATTCGTTCAATTTGCTCCGGCCGCAAAACAAATCTCCGCTCATGATCTTTGGGCATTGCCCTTGTCTGGGACCAATCAAAGTAGCGATCGGCATCTTCATCATATCTCGGCGAAAGGATGTCGTATGTTCCTGGTCGAAGGTGGCCGTATTTTTTCAAGAAATCGGGCTTACTCATCGCACAGAAGTCGCGAGACATTTGCGAATTAACCGTCTCAAGACTTTCCATAAATCTCTGATAGTCCATATCCGATAGAACCTTTAGCGACACTAAGGATCTTAATACTTGAACTGCAATAAAGGCAGCGCGCGCAAGTCCCGCAAACGGCAAGGTTCCGTAACGCTTACAGTCCTCCAGCAACCAGTATATTTTTTCACAGATAGGTAAATTACTACCTAGAATTTCATCACGTCTGCCTTCAAGTATCTCTAATTTACCTGCATCGTGTTTCCAAAGACCGGTTTCGGGATCCAAAATTTTCAGCGTTAATTTATTTAGACTTTGAATAAGCGTATCAATTTCAGTTTGATTAAATCCATGATTTTCTAAAACTTTGAGACGCTCTCTTAGATCAAAAGTGTAACAGGAAAACAAAATTTCAAATTCTACTTTGTCGTGCAAGCCAGGATTACGCGATAAAGAATCCAGATAATAGTTCGCTAATTTGTCAGCAAGTTTATTATCAATATCAGATGGAATAAAGGAATTAAAATCCACACGCACA
>CAYPZY010000568.1:0-1791 GCA_964415155.1 uncultured Bdellovibrionales bacterium | reverse complement strand
AGATCAAATCCAGATTTTTCACGACAAGCTTTTGGCGGCCTTCCCCGAGATCCTGTACTGTCATGTAGCCCAATGCTTGCAGTGTTTCTGTGAGGCGAGCCATCTTATTTGTCGGTTGTTGAAAAATTTGAATCGTATATTTACGTAGTGTTCCTGAAGGAACGACCACGCCATCGGTTTCTTTTTCGCCGTATTTCGAGGCGACAAGAGCAAGAATTCCGGTCATTCGAGTGATTGTATGACTGTCGAAGACTTCTTCTTCGCTTTTATTGGCATGTTCAAGGTTCTTGATTCGTTGGTTGGCGTCGCGCACGTGTTGGTTGATCGTTTTTACCATCACTTTAAGCCACTCAGGAAACTTTTTGAATTGTGCGTTCAGCGCCACGAAGGGAAGTGTGATGACAACGGTATCGCCAGCAGCACGAGCACCGGCACTGCGGGGTTTGCCATCAAAAAAAGCCATTTCACCAAGCATAGAGCCGGGACCAATCTCAGCTAAAACGATTTCAGAGTTGCCTTTGGCTTTAGTGATAACAATTTTTCCTGACTTGATGACATAAGCGGCGTCGGAAGGGTCACCTTCGCGAAAAAGTATTTGTTTATCCTTGAGTTCTTTGGGACCAGCTGACACTTTGACCTCTTGAATTTACTTAGAATATATCGGTGTAAACAGTGTAATTTTTTACCCAAACTAGACCAAGAGACAGGCGTGATTACTTTCTAAAAATAAAATAGACCGCTGCAATAAGGCAAAGTGAGGCCCATAACAAGTTTTTGGTTAAGGGAACTTTCATGTACAAGACAGAAAAGGCGGCAAATACGGCCATGGTTATCACTTCCTGTATCACTTTGAGTTGTGCTAAAGAAAAGTGGTTTATCCCTAAACGATTAGCGGGCACCTGCAAGCAATACTCAAAAAAAGCGATTCCCCAGCTAATTAGTATCACTACGAAGAGAGGGCTCGCTCTAAAATTTTTTAAGTGTCCATACCACGCAAACGTCATAAATAGATTTGAACCAATAAGAAGTAAAATCGGTAAATGCATTGCCTTTTTCC
This sequence comes from uncultured Bdellovibrionales bacterium, assembly GCA_964415155.1. Lineage (GTDB taxonomy): Bacteria > Bdellovibrionota > Bdellovibrionia > Bdellovibrionales > SG-bin7 > CAYPZY01. The sequence goes on along the minus strand of CAYPZY010000568.1, from coordinate 734 downwards.
TCTAAAAAATTTTATTATAAGGAAAAAATAATGGGAAGGACTTTATATGTATACTTTGCTGATCAGTCTTATTTTTTCTGCACTGACCATCTTCGCCAATAACGAAGATGCCCAACGTTTAGAAAAGCAAATCGACGGTTACACTGATAAGTTATTCCCGTTTTATCAAGAAATGCACGCCAATCCCGAACTTTCTTTTCAAGAATTTAAAACCAGCGAAAAAGTAGCGAAGGAATTAAAAAGTCTTGGCTATGAAGTGACAGAGAAGGTAGGCAGGACAGGCGTTGTGGGTGTGTTGAAGAACGGTAAGGGGCCAACACTTTTAATTCGTGCTGATATGGATGCACTCCCGGTCGAGGAAAAAACTGGATTGGCGTTTGCGAGTAAAGTTAAAGCGACAAACTCTGCTGGTGAAAAAGTTCCTGTTATGCATGCTTGCGGTCACGATTTGCACACAACCATTTTTTTGGGAACGGCAAGGCATATGGCTCAAGAAAGAGATTCTTGGGCGGGGACTTTAGTGATGATGGCGCAACCGGCAGAAGAGCTTGGCGCCGGGGCGCTGGCAATGATCAACGATGGACTGTTAAAGAAACATAAGCCTCAAATGGCGATTGCACTTCATGTTAGTTCAGCATTTAAAGCTGGCGTGGTAGCAAGTAAGCCCGACTATGCGATGGCAAATGTCGACTCACTGGTCTTGGAGGTTAAAGGTGTCGGTGGCCATGGGGCCT
>CAYPZY010000567.1:0-1797 GCA_964415155.1 uncultured Bdellovibrionales bacterium | reverse complement strand
GCGATGCTGGAGTACCTCGAGGGCAAGGTGCTGCCGGGGATCCAGGCCGTGCAGGACTGAGCCGGCCATTGGGGAGTAACCGTTGTGGTGCATGCACACCGATCGGGGCTGTTCCACAAGATCCCTGACCGTCCTCCAAGGACCAGCGGGCATCGCTGCGCCTCTCAACCCTGATCAATTTGCCCAGTATCCTCCCCGAAATGTTCGGTACGGGAAGAGCAGGGGTTCGCGGATCCACGCATCTGGCCTCGAGGGTGATTACCAGGACCGGGTATCATTATCTCGTGTAGCGGAAATAGAATTTGTCCGGCGAAACATCCTTGAAGATCGTATCGGGTATTTCCAATATTCTTCCGCTCATCGAGCTGTGCACGATGGCGAACATACTATCTTCTGGGTAATGGCGCTTCCGCTGATACAAAACCCGTTCTCCATTCTTGTGGGGTCCACATTCCCGACATTTAACGTTTTGGCGCTTGGCGCAGTGGCGGATTTCGGAGCACAAAACTGTCAATACACCACAAATGTTGATGCGAGGTAGAATGTTCAATTAACCACGTCACCCGCCATTGAGCCAAACGCCTGTTAGCACACGTAATTATTTGTTTTTCCAATAGTTATTCAGTTTTTTAATCGGTTCTTTAAATGCTTTTTCCATCCGAACTGAAACGTCAATTAGAAATTCGTTCATTTTTTTCCAATCGCTTTCTTCAAAATAACTCACACCGTCAAGTTGGGATTTAATTCTGCAAGTTATTTTGTCGTCCATACGCTCCCAAGTCAAAGGCCCGCCAAAATCACTTTCTATTTTATCTTTCATTTGGTAGATGAAGTCAAAAAGTTCTTTATTTTCTTCTTGGCTACCACGATTAAAAATTATCTCACTTCTGCAATAGTTATTACTCATTGCAAGGTTAATGTTTACACCACTCATTCCGATGCCTTTGCCTATCCAACTTTCTTTTGATGGTGAGTTATTTGCAAAAAGTTGATTTACTTGATTACTTGCGTTGATGAATTGTTCCCAAAATTTCAGTCTTACAAGATGTCTGTTTTTTAAAGATTCTTGGACTTCAATTTCTTCCTGAGCTTTTGTCGCTATGCTAATTGCAAAATCTTCTGTGTCTTTGGTTGGTAGTATTTGTTCTACATTAAGGAAAAGTTGTTCTCCAAAAGCAAAAGGTGTCACTTTAAAGCATTGCAACCTTATTTTGAAGTTCATTAACCATAAAACGGTAGATGTAACTTCTTTTCGGAAGTTTGCGGCTACCAACATTAATCTTTGCGAGTTTAAGCCTTGATTAAGCACAATTTCAGAAATATCCCTATTGTCGAAAAATTCCGAAATCATTTCCTGTGCGTCAGCTTTAGAGCCTAAAAAGTCTTGGTAAATTTTTAAGATGTCCTGCTTTGTCAAACTTGCACAATAGGAAGCGTATTTAATTACTTGCCAAGTAACGTCTTTGCCCGAGTCGTCAAGTTTGTTTTCGATGATTACAAGATTACCAAGCTTGTCTAATGCAAGTAAGTCAAGTCTTTCATTTGTCTCGTTAAATCCGCTAAACTCTTTTTGAATGATAAGAAGCTCTTCTCCAAGTGAGTTTGGGTTGTTAGCAATCCATTCCTGTAAATGTTCTCTTTCCCTAAATTTCAGTTCGGAAAAAGTCATTTGTTTCAGTTTGGATATTCTATTTTTTTCTTTGTCAATTAGATACATTCTGGTCGTCTTTTATTATGTGTGCTAACGGAAAAAGTATTGGCGAAGTGCGGACTTAATTTGAACGAATGTTCAATTTT
>CAYPZY010000566.1:0-1804 GCA_964415155.1 uncultured Bdellovibrionales bacterium | reverse complement strand
CGTTTTATCCTGAAGAGATTTATGTGCAATCCCCGGTTTGACCATATCAATAAGTTGCTTTTGTACAGCTAGTACACTGTCGTAAACATCTTTTTGCGCCGAAGTAAATTTACCATTCACGGGAAAACTGCGAGTAATATCTCCGGCGTAGTAATTATATTCAGCACCGGCATCGATCAAGATTAAATCACCATTTTTGCATTCTTGATCGTTAAAAACATAATGAAGCGTTGTCGCATTTGCGCCACTTGCAACGATAGCTGGATAAGCCTCGCGGGCCGCCCCTAAAAACATCATTTCTTTTAAGATATGAGCGTAAACTTGGCGCTCGTTTAGGCCTGGCTTCATCATTTTCATCGCCGACAAATGCACTTGTGCTGAAATCGAACAGGCTTTGCGAATGTCTGGCAATTCTTCCTCGGTTTTAAATAGCCTTAATTCCGATAGGATGTCGTGAGAATCAAAAATCGGTGGATAACCGCGACCAGATCGACCACGTTTTGATTTCAGATTTTCCAGAGCTGTAAATAAACGTGAATCAAATTCCGTATTCCAATTCAAACGATAATAAATGCGATCAACAGGATCTAACAGTTCTACAGCTACCTTTTCAAAATCCTGAATAGGATAAACTTTATCAGCGCCAAAGGCCTGTTGCGCTAAATCAGGCCCATAACGAAAACCATCCCAAGTCTCTCTTTCCGGATTTTTTTCCCTCACAAAAAGAACATACTCCGGTGTCATGCCAGGCCGGTAAACCATTACAGAACTTGGCTCTTCAAGGCCAGTCATATAATAAAGGTAGCTATCTTGTCGGTAATAGTGATGGACATCGTGATTGCGAATATACTCTGGATGAGACGGAACGATAATGGCGCTCCCCGCTCCCATCTCCGCAATTCTTTCGCGTCGCTTTTTAAAAATTTTAGCATCATGTAAAGGTTGCCGCATGTTTCCTCTTAAAAACCAAACTTGTTGGCGAAAATACTTACTTGTTGGCGACCGTCGTTACCGCCTGTCTGAATCAATGCACGACGATATTCAAAACCATTTAGGCCCATATTCTTGGTGTCGATTGTGATCGTATAGTCGACGAGTGGTTCGCTTTCTAAGAGAGATTTTCTCGTCTGTATCCATAGATTAGCTAACACCGGTTGCTCATTGGCTTGCTCATCACTCATAAATTTACCAGCGGAAATCACGTTCACAAGCACTACCACATCCATGCCGTTGTTTTTAAGGAAGTCAGCAGCTTGTTTGACGTAGTTAACTGCCGCCAATCGGTCACCTGACGGTTTAAATAATGGCGGATAAGGAAGACAGTTTTTAAGCGCATTAACGGCATTGCCATTGTCGAGGATATATACTTTTTCATCGCGCATAGATAACGACATACAGGAGAACGACACCTTAAATTCAGAAATGTTTTTAGCGCCCAATTCTTTTTTGGTAAATTCCAAAAGATTGTTCACCGAAGACATTTTATCTTTTGATTGAAAAAGACTCTTCTCAGCGAGATCTTCCTCTTTTAATTTAAACAGTTTCCATTCCGCTTCGTTGGCACTTCCGGTCGCGCTATAAAACGCACCCATGAGGGCACCCATTTCTAAACCAACAACTGCTCGCACCGGAATTTTTGCTTTTTCAAATTCTTTAAGAACTCCCAAATGAGCAAACGTTTTCATTCCACCAGGGCCAAGAATAAGCCCTACACTTTGGCCTTTGGGTCGACTTACTTCGGGGCGCATTTCAAGTTCTTCTTGAGCCGCCTCTTCGTCACGGCCTTTGGCCGCTACCTGTTCAG
>CAYPZY010000565.1:0-1804 GCA_964415155.1 uncultured Bdellovibrionales bacterium | reverse complement strand
AAAAAAATCATCCTTATTTTTTGTTAGGCCATTCTATGGGTGGACTTATCAATACACGCGCACTTATTGACTATGGCGATATGGGCTTTAAAGCTGCCACCTTTAGTTCCCCGGCTTTAGGCCTTGCGATTGAGGTGCCGGTAATAAAAGATATGGCCGCCAAAATTTTAAATCGCTGGACACCTTCCTTAACACTGAACAATGAAATTAAGCATGAAGAGCTATCTCACGATGAGGAAATCTTCAAATCCTATGACAATGACCCTCTAAGACACGATCGAATTTCGTTAAGCGTTTATCAGGGGATGCTTGAAAATTTTGATTACGTTATGCTGAATGCAAACAAAATTACCTTACCTGTTTTTTTACAAGTGGCGGGTGATGATTTGATTGCAAGCAAAAAAGCCTCTGAAAGATTTTATGAACGCATTGGTTCTAAGCAAAAAGATCTAAAAATCTATAAAGGTTTTTATCACGAAATATTTAACGAAGTAGATCGACAAACGGTATACAATGACCTTAATCAATTTTTGCAAGGGCAACTGAAAACAAAATGAGATATCTACTAGCTGTCATTTTTAGTTTTTCCTTTTTAGCGTGCTCATCGCAATCCCACATGCAAGAAGGCGAAGAAGGAACACACACGTTCAGCCATGAATTTGATGTCGACAAATATCCTGAAATCATCGAGAAATGGACCGTTAGAAAAATTCTCTATAGCGGATTTTACAACGCCTTTGAATTCAATGTAACGTTTTTAAACACATCGGTGAGAGAGGCCATCAAATACTATCAAGCAAGCTATTCACAATGGACTAAAGAGAAGACGCAAAGTGAATTAGCCAAATCACTCGATGAAGCGAACTACGATACCACTTTCTTTTTAAGTTTTTTCACACCATTCCCCAAGGACAATAATCTTTCGAAAAAAACTTCCACCTGGAACATTTACCTTGAAACCAATGGCCGACGTTATGAGGCAACAGTGGTGAAAGCCTTAGAAGAATTTTCCGAGTTAATAAAATTATACCCGTTCCACAATCGTTGGAGCACGGCCTACATGGTAAAGTTTCGTTTACCAACATCAATAACCCAAAATCAGCCCAGTAAGTTTGTTATAACTGGGCCTCTAGGTTCGGCAGAAGCATCTTTTGATAAGCTTTAATAAAAACTTTTTGTTCTAGAGGAAATAAAGCTACTAACTGAATTTTTTGTTTAACTCCGTGCTGCTGAATTGCCTCAGCATAATAGGACATTTGTTTAAAGGCATAATCCCTATTGTCTACACTTCCTGTTTTATAATCAACGATCCAGGCCGTGTCGTTAACAATTCCCCAAAGATCAATTTGTCCCTCGAGAATTCCTTGCGAGGTTTTCATAATAAACCCCCACTCCACAAAACCAATCTGTAACAACTCCGACATTGGCGGCTCTTGGAGCGACCGCACATAATCCATTGATCGTTCAATATCCGGCAGATCATCAGGGAAATATCTTTGCCAATGTGACTGGTCTTGATGAAACCTCATCAGCTCTAAGATTTTATGTACCTTCACGCCACGATGAATGGATTCAAGCCGACTGAAAAGAAACTTCTTGCCTGGGATATCTTGCTTAGATTTTTTTTCACCTTCCGATTTAGCATGTAATAGTCCAGTCACTGAAGTTGGCCGCGAAGAAAAAGTTTCTGTCCAAAACGGAGCCCGAGGGACAAGGGTTGTGCGCTGTGACCGATCCGCTGCTTTCACTGGCCATGGACCACAATCAACCTCGTAGAAATACCCGTTCGCCTCGTGACAACCTG
>CAYPZY010000564.1:0-1813 GCA_964415155.1 uncultured Bdellovibrionales bacterium | reverse complement strand
AATTCTTTCGGCCGTTTGTCTTCGTTCAAATTCAGCGATTGAAGCCATCAAATTCAAAACCATAGATCCGGCAGCGCCCGACGTGTCAAAATTTTCCCGAATCGACATGAACTTGCAATCATTGTCTTCTAGAAATTCCTGCAAAATCGCAAAATCTTTTGTTGATCGTGAAAACCTCGATAATTCTGTAACTAAAACCAAATCAATTTCCCTGCGCTCAATAGCCTTCAGCATTTTCTGAAAACTGGGTCGGTTCATGTTTTTGGCAGAAATTCCAGGATCTGAATATACAGCGACAATTTCACCAAAGGGTTCCACCATGTTTTTAAGTTTCACATACTCACGAAGTCGCTGTTCTTGGTTTTTAATAGATCCTTCAGGATTTTCAGCCTGCTCTTCGGTACTAACCCTGACATAAGCTGCAATTCTAAAATGATTCGATTTGCTATTTTTAGCTTGCAGGGATTTATTTTTTACATTTCTTTTAGTACTCATCGTTTGCTCCTTTTATTTGTTAAAAGGGGCTGTGAGGTTTTAATCGGTACAAGCTCTTGGGAACGTGGGAACTGGCTATTTCTTTGTAGCAAGATTTCCCAAAGTTCGGCAAGTCTTTGTTCAAGTTCTAGATCAGATATTTTATTTAGTTTTCGTATAATTTTATCACAAGCCCATTTTTGGCTCTTACCCATCCACACCTCTGCTTTGAAATTGATTTATATTCCGAGTCATAGTGTCTTTGAGTTGATTTACACATATTGGTCCTTTCAGTTGTTTTTTTGCTTCAATTTTTATTTTTATCTTCTTACTTACTTTATCTATTCTAATAATATTTATTTTATTAATTATTCTTACCTTCTTCTCTCTCCGTAGTGGTCCGTGTCGCTGACCCCTTTCAATCGGAGAGTGGGAGGGGTCAGCGACCGAAGAGGACCACGTAGGAGAGAGCTCTTCGCTGTAAAGCTTTGATTTCAATATTGAATTTTTATTGTGGAACACACAGTTCACCCCCTGTCGGATCAAACATGCAGTTTGACCCTTGGTTTGGGGGATTGTTGCAATATTCAATTTTAACCTATTCACGTTAAACGCCTTAAAAGTGATTTGATCACGATATCACCAAGCACAGCTCCGATGATCCAAAGCCACAGACCTTGTCCCGTGGTTTGCCAAACATTGATCAACACATCTGTCACAAACATTTTTTGCTTTTGATTAACGACGTCAGCCAGAAGCACAGTCTCTTTGTAAAATCGAGCGAGCATCACGATCAAAAGAATGACTTTTAAATCTACAAACAGGAAAAACATTTCAAATTTTAATAACATCGATTCATTTTTATTTAACATATTTAGACCTCGCTTTCTGCCCACTGGCGTGGGTCTTGTTGGTTAAATTCATTTGGCTTTGAGCCTAGGAAGACTTCATCAAGTGACATGAACTTAAATTTCGATGTCATCCCGAAGCCCGATAGAAGACTTTGGATTTTATTTTGAATGGCACAGCTTTCAGTAATGTAAACCACTGATTCAAAGTCTTTGGCCAAACGGTACTTTAAAATGAGATCCCGATACCGCCGTTCAGACTTGGATGTGAGTTCTAATTCCAAAGCCAGAGTTAGCTTGCCATTTGCATCAGTTAAAATAGCATCTGGTTTCACGCTTAAATGATTTTTATGCCGACAAAAATGTTCACCCAACGTAAAATTCAAATCAGGCTTTTGAGCTTTTAATGACAAAAGTACATCCACCAAAAGTAAATCGTGCTCAACCGAAAATGGCTGAAGTCTTACGGGCTCAGGATGAAACGAAGCATT
>CAYPZY010000563.1:0-1824 GCA_964415155.1 uncultured Bdellovibrionales bacterium | reverse complement strand
CTGACCGTCTCCCAGAATTGAGTCCGGATCTGGAGGTAGAAATCGCGTGTCAAACTGTGCTCTCCAGTTTTTGATTGACCTCGATATACTCCATCGGTGTTCGGTTGCCAAGTGAAGAATGAGGTCTCCAATTATTGTAGTCTTCTCTGAATTTTTGGATAATTTCGTTTGCATCTTCGATCGAGTAAAACTGGTTCGTATTCAAGCATTCGTCACGAAGTCTCCCGTTAAAACTTTCTATGTAAGCGTTTTCAACAGGCTTTCCTGGGCGAATAAAATGGAGTTTTAAGTTATTTTGATGTGACCATTGATCAAGTTCATTTCCTGAAAATTCGGCGCCGTTATCGACAGAAATAAACTCAGGAAGCCCTCTAGTAATTTTTAGCCGCGATAGACATCGAATGACCTCTTTGGCCGTTAAAGATTTTGCAACCTCAATTGCGACACTCTCACGACTAAAGTGATCGACTATCGTAAGCATCCGAAATTTTGACTGATCAGCAAGTTTATCATGCACAAAATCCATACTCCAAACGCGATTTATTCGTTTAGGCCTAGGCAAACTGACACGGAGTTTTGCTGCTACTTTTTTTCGCCGCTTTGTACGCACCTGGAGTCCCTCATCTTTGTATATTCTGTAAGTTTTATTTTTGCCAATTTGATAGCCCTGCCGCCGCATAATTACCAAAATGCGTTTGTAACCAAAACGTGGTCTTGTTTGAGCAATATCCTTAATCACCGAGCGAAATGGTTCATCATTTAGCTCTTTGCATTTGTATCGCATTGCTGACCGATGGATTGGAATTACTTTACAGATACGTCGCTCGCTCATGTGAAACACACTTTGTGCCCATTGGGCAGCAACTCTGCGATGACGGGGCTTTAAAACTTTTTTTTGAGGACTTCCTGAAGCATATGCTTGTCAAGAGTTAGATCTGCCACAAGTTTTTTTAGCCGAGCATTTTCTGAGCGGATTTCTTTGAGCTCACGCACTTCGGCAGTACCCATACCAGCAAATTGCTTCTTCCACCTGTAGTATGTTTGTTCTGTAAATCCATGCTTACGGCAAAGATCCTTTATTGGAATCCCTAGATCTGCTTGATGCAGAAATCCAGTGATCTCTTCTGGGTTAAAACGTCGTCTTTCCATAGCTCCTCCTTACGGTTTTTGGAGAAGTTTGTCACTACGCTTCTACCTTTTTAGACGGACCTAATTGTTGGGAGACGGTCACTTGATTCACGATGCCGCAAACGAGAGAATTTGGACAAATTAGCCTCTTAAAGGCGACAACAAAGAAAGTCCAAGTTTTAAGGGATAACCGTCGCGCCAATTCTTATTGATTTACCAAATCAGTGCTTTTTCATATCAAAACTATTTGTCAATTGATAAAAAGCTAAAGACTGAATGACCAATGGCCCTAGAATTTCATTTTCACAACACGCCTCTTAAAAGGATCTACATAATACTAAACCCGCCTGGTATCGCTGGATTCTACCGAACTCCCGATTCATGTTTTTGAGAAGGCGGGGATGTTTCGGTACATCTCTCTAAGGGGTATTCATAAACAAGAGCAGACTCAATTTCGCCCATTCCCTTGATTGAGTTTCTGACCTGATCAACCAGTGCGCATTGGACAGCAAACGGCAATTTACGAAGCATAAAAGATAACGAGGCCGTATGCATTCCCGAACTCACTCGAATCTCTTCCATCCTCTTGTTAAAGATATCTTTAAAATTAGCCTCTTCAACATGAGACCCAGAAGAATCCTTGAGAAGAGTAAACATTTTCTCTTGACCCTGCTTTTTCATGGCTTCTAATGCCAG
>CAYPZY010000562.1:0-1826 GCA_964415155.1 uncultured Bdellovibrionales bacterium | reverse complement strand
CCTGTCGCTATTATCGATATCGATTACTATCTTTTGCGCTCTAATAAGTCTTTCTATCAAGATAAAAACAAAGGTTACTGTTACAAATTTTTTGCGAATCGCGATAGTAAGTGTGATGGCTGTCCTGTCGCTTCCGCAATGGAGTCTGGTAAGCCACAAGTTGGAAAAATTCGCGTCAACAATAAAATTTTCGAGGTTTATTCCTTTCCTGTGCAGGTCACAAGTGGATTGAGTTCAACAAATGTCATTAACTATTATCGAGATATTACCAACGAGAGAAAATTGTTTTCGCGCCTTGTGCAAAATGAAAAGCTTACGGCCATTGGATCTCTAGCTGGCAACATCGCCCATGAGTTAAATAATCCCCTTACTGGTATTCGCGCCTTAGCACAATATCTTGAAAAGGTGGCTATTGATTTAAAAAACGATTCCCTGTTAGCAGATCTCAAAGAAATTGAATCAGCCGCCGAGCGCTCACAAAAAACAATTAAAAACCTTCTCGACTTTTCACAGCCCTCCAATGCTAGTGAAACGATCTCCCTGAACGAAGTTATTTCCCGCACCCTACCAATGCTCAAAGCCGCATTGCGGGACTTCAATAATCATATTGAGCTAACTGACGAACCGATCACTGTTAAGGTGGATGTACCGCTTCTGCAACAGGTGATTTTCAATATTATATTAAATTCGTGCCAGTCTATGAAGCAGTCGGGCCAACTTTCCATTCGCACGTCAAGACAAGGGAACATCTGTGAAATTTTGATCGAAGACACTGGTCATGGAATAGCTAGTGAAAATCTCCACCAGATTTTTGAGCCTTTTTACACGACTAAGAAGCCAGGTCAGGGAACTGGTTTGGGGTTGAGCATGAGTAAGGCAATTGTCGAAAAGCTAGGCGGCACTATCACTGTTGACTCTAGCGTGGGCGTTGGTACAAAAATGTACGTACGTTTGCCTTTTATAGAGGATTAAGTGAAAGTTTTGATCATTGATGATGAACCTATCGTGCGCTTATCGATAAAACGAGTTTTTGAAGCGCAAGGCGATGAGGTTTTTATTGCTGAAGACGGTAAAATCGGTCTTGATGTTTGGCGTCGCCAAAAGCCTGATATCGTTTTTTTAGATGTCATCATGCCGAACCTCACGGGCCCAGAAGTTCTTGCTGAGCTTGGCAAAGCGAAAACGGGTAAAGTTATTCTTATGTCAGCATTTTCAGGCGAACAAAATCTCGAAACCGCAAAACAAATGGGCGCCGATGATTTTTTAGAAAAGCCCTTTGATAACGTATTTTCTGTGGTTGCGCGGGCGAAAAGGTTAGTATGAGAATTATTAGCGGCAAATTTGGTGGTCGCCACCTCGTCGATTTTAAAGCTGATCATATTCGTCCCACTACTGATCGAGTCAAAGAAAGCCTTTTCAATATCTTAATGAGCGAAATTGAGGGAGCCCAAGTTTTAGATCTTTTTGCTGGCACTGGTAATCTTGGAATTGAAGCTTATTCGCGTGGTGCCACGGCGGTGACCTTTGTTGAAAAAAACCGAAAATCCGTTAAGATCATTCGTGAGAACTTACGCCTGTTACAGATAAACGAAAATGTTAAATTGTTCGAAGAGGACGTGTTTTCGTTTTTAAAAAATTGTGATGAACTTTTCAATATTGTTTTGATCGATCCACCGTTTACGGAAGAGTTCGGTAATGAGGTCATGCAAGCAGTGAGTGAATCCATTTTAGTAAATCAACAGGATTTAGTAGTAGCGATAGAGACTGCAAAAAAGGAATTGATTCACGATGTCTATGGCCCACTCAGCTTAGACACTCGTCGCAAC
>CAYPZY010000561.1:0-1827 GCA_964415155.1 uncultured Bdellovibrionales bacterium | reverse complement strand
ACGAAAAATGAAGGGACCATTCCTGGCCTGTATCGCGTTCTTAAGTCTTACACCTTAGATTATGACTTGGATGCAAAAGGCGATAAACTTCGCCAGACCCGTTGGGAACTGATCGTGACAAGAATTTTACTGAAGATCCCGAATCTTCCTGCCGAAGGTAAACTAATTGTGATGAACAAACAGATCTACTCTGAAAAAGAAAAACGTTGGGTCACAGAAATTACCCGTCGCAACGCTCTTTATTTTAATTCAGTCGCGTTGACTGACGAAGATGTAGCAAAGTACGAAAAAGCTCGCAACGAAGCCTTGGGAAATTAGTCACTGCCCGAAAAGGCAGTGACCTCGAGCAAAACTATCTATCACCAATAGTTAGTCTGAAAGTTGCGCGACAGCCGCGGTCAACCCATACACCATTTTGAAAAAGACCCCATGAGCGACCTTGTACGCAGGCCGCATTCGAGTGTTGCGCCAAAACGTAACCATTATAAACTTGGCGACCGACATAACAATTACGATATTGATAGTTGTCACTACTACAGGTGACCTCGATGTCATTTGGTTGCCGACGATTTTGCAATTCAACTCTAAAGGTGCCCCGACAACCACGATGCACCCAAACTCTATCGCGATTAAAACCCCATCCCTGATTGAAGGCACAAGCGTTTTTGGAATGCTCTTGAACCATCCAAGCATTGCTCACTCGACCACCGACCCGACACTCGTTGTAACCACCGTTGTAGCTTTCGCAGCGGACCATGACCACGTCGTTCAGTGAAGAGTCTTGAAGTTGAACTTCATCACTCAACGCGGGAACTGAAAATAAAAATGCGAGAAAAATCCATTTTTTCATTGAAACCTCCATGATGTTAAAATTTGAACTTACTCCCTAGAAGTTAGCAAGAGGTATGCCGCAAAAAATGGGGTCACCATTACACTGGACCTTTAAACATCTTATGTTTAGCCAGCCCATTGTCCAGTATCAGAAGCGACCCTCCACTCCTTTGTAAAAGCTGGCCCTTAGGATGTTGCTTAGTCTTCAGAAGTCCATGACAATATTAGTAATAAAGGGGTACGCGAGCGCACGCTGGCGGCTAACGTTAAATGGCGAATATTATTGTGCTTGAAGATGACGCTCGGGTTGAGCGCCAGATAAAATTGTTCATTAAGGAGCTCGACGAATCCCATCAAGTACGTTTTTATCAAACCTCAGAAATCTTTGACAAAAAATATTGCTTTAGCAAAGAAGAGCAAGCGCAACAAAATGCCGACCCTCTTAAAATTGATGTCAGCGCTACCGGCAAAGCAACCGATGATGAACTCTTTCAATTACTGAGTTCTGTCGACATTGTTATTTTCAAAACACAATGCGTGAAAGAAGAAGTGCGCGGATGGGTTTCAAAAACTCTTAAAGGATTAAAAGCTAATAAGTTTTGTACCAATGAGAAGCCGGCGAGATTCATCGTTACTAAGTATGAAGATGATGGCATTGAAAAAGATTATTTTATTCATCCCCTCATTGAAGATATTATTTTTCTGCCGCTAGACCGTTTAATCTTTCTGCAAAAACTGGAAATCATTTTGAATTTGCCAAGACGGGCGACCCCTAGCTTTCTTTTCAGTTTGCCAGTTGAACAACAAATCGAGATCAGTAAAAAAACAATTATCGAACGCGTATCTGACATGGGCCTTGCGATTCGCAATCCGTTTAAACTTGCGGCGGGAACGATCTCTCATTTCTATTTTAAGTTCCCCAATCAAAAGGAAACGCTCGACATCTACGCTCGCGCACTTTATTCGGAACCACACCCAGAGGTGGCAAATCAGTTT
>CAYPZY010000560.1:0-1833 GCA_964415155.1 uncultured Bdellovibrionales bacterium | reverse complement strand
GGAAATGAATCCGCCGGCATCAAGTTTTTCTTTTGGTGGGTTTTCCGTTTTAAAGTCGTCATGATTTTCGGGAATTGTGTAGGGACGATGAAATCCCGCTGTTTGGATAACTGCGAAAAATGGTTTTCCTTTTACTTGCTTAAATCTTTCATTGGCTTCCTTAAAAAGATCAAGGTCAGAAATTCCCCAAACATCATTGCGGACACCATTTTTGAATTTACCCTCTTCGACAATTTGCAGATCAGGAATATTATAGGAAAGCAAGCCACGTATATTTCCCCAGCTGGTGCTTCCTCCAAGAAAGTAAAATTTTTCGTGATCACGAAAACTGTTGATAATGAGATTTTGACTGGCAATCAGCGGGTTTCGAGATGACGTATAATCAGTATTGACGTCAGGAATACCCGTCATGATAGCAAAAATTGATCGGGCAGTGCCTTCACTGGGAACGTAGTGGTTGGCGAACAGGACACCATCTCCAGCCAAACGATCGATGTTAGGCGTTGGATGAAGTGCGTTTTTAAATACTCCCGTCTTATAAGCGGCTGTCGATTCCATAACAATGACGACCACATTCACCGGTGTTTCTGGCTTATGAGTAGGAGTTACTTTGCGATTAAAGGTTAGCTCTTTTTCCTTTTCAGTCATTCCCAGATAAGACCGAACCGAAGGATAAAACGTTTTTACCTTTTTTGTGTCGTATTCGGTTTTACGATACTTAAGGGTGTCGAAAAAATAGTGAATGGGGTTGATGGCTAATGCAGTTACAAAAGAATTATTAGAAAAATAAGCATCACTCCAGCGCAGTGGGAAGGCTGAGGCTTTACCATAAAGACCAGCAAGAGCAATCGGCCAAATGAGAAAACCGTTTAAGAGCGAACTGCCAAAGGAAACGTTCATGATGGATTTATCAATCGCTGCCAAAATATAGTATTTAAAAACTAAACTGTAGACCCAAGCGAAAACTAAGATGGCGAGCAACGCTTTGAAAATGGGGTAAGACTGCCAAACCATATGTAGGGAGATCGACCAGTCGACGAGAAAGCGCAGGGCTGTCGCATTAGCATGGGTTTGCAAGTATTCGTAGTAAGCAAAGTCGATAAGATAGGCGCTAAAAGAAAGCGCCATAATGAGAACCCAATAGTATTGCCAAAATTTTCTGCCTGATTCAGACCAACGCGGGTTGAACAGGCGAACATTCATCAGAATCAAATTGGGTAAAGCAAAAACAAGAATGACACGTAAATCGTAACGTAATCCCAAAAAAACTGCCTTCAGTAGATGGGAAGGCAGCATGGGCGTGTTGGGTTGAAACAAAAACCAAAAGATTCCCCGAAACAAAGAAAACAAAATCAGAGGAACAATGATGAGGCGAAATATATACCTTGTAGTCGGGGTCAACATCATTATTACTTTTTAACTTTTGGATTTCCTTTAGGAGTATTTGCTTCAATACCTAAAAGCTCGACTTCAAAAGCTAAAGCGGCGCCGCCAGGAATGACTGGTGGTGAACCACGATCTCCGTAAGCGATCTTCGAAGGACAATAAATTGTACTTTTACCGCCAACCTTCATTAGTTGTAAGGCTTCTGTCCAGCAAGGGATGACGCCTGCTAAAGGAAAGGTTGCTGGTTCGCCACGTTTAACGGAACTATCAAAAACAGTTCCGTCGCGAAGTTTTCCTTCATAGTGAACTTTCACAACATCAGATGACTTTGGAGCAGGACCGGTTCCGGGTTTTGTTTCTTTGTAGATTAGACCCGAGTCTTTTTTGACGACGCCTGCTTGGGCTGCCATCTGGCCAAGATATTTATCACTTTCAGTCATTTCTTTT
>CAYPZY010000559.1:0-1840 GCA_964415155.1 uncultured Bdellovibrionales bacterium | reverse complement strand
AGCAAGATACAGGCCAATTCCAATGGTGCAAGTTGCCACCAAAATTTTTTGGCTAAGTATCATGACACATCTTTTCAGTCGGCGCATGTTTTGATCAGTCTCTTCGTTGGATCGATGAAAGTGTCTGAATACGAAAATTGAAAATTGAGTTCAGGATCTTCCTCACCCATATTGACGCTCCCGGTTGCGCGATCAATAACAACTCCGACATGACAAATTTCTTCTTCAAGTTCAATGGCGAAATATTCGAGAAAGAAAAAGTTTTTATCAGTACTTTGCTCAAGCCTAATTTCGCCTTTTCCAAATCCGTTCTTAATAAGATGCGTGCGGGTAGTTTCCATTGCTTGGGCCTCGCTGATGGCATGTGCTGGTACTGCAAATGACAAAGCCGAGAACAGAAGTGCGAACATCATTTTCCACAACATAAAGCCCCCTCGCTATTTATGTTAAAATGAAAATTTTACAAAAAAGGCAAGAATGCAAGTGTTTAAGGGATTTAACACGGGTCCCAAGCGAATAATGGCACCTAGATTGCAATTCGAAGTACTGGATCAAATAGATGGCGAGAGAGCGGCTACTATGGCCATTCTGACGGCCCAGAAGCAGAGAATTAGTCTTAAATTTAAGACACTGATGACAAATTTTTTCTCATGCCCGGTAAGCTTTTCACGACTGATATCCATGATCCAATTTGCCTTGAAGTTTCTATCCTAAAAAGGAGTGGTCGTGGACTTGCAAAAAATAGCAAATAAGTCTCAAACTGCCACTTTATTTTTGTTATTTTGCCTTTTGATTTCAGGGTATTCCGGCGCGATGAGTAGCGGTGAAAGTCGCGCAGTTTGCGCTCCTGGTCTGAGTGATGACAGTTCTGTACTCAATGTTCCATGGTTTCACCGCCTCAGACAGAATAAGGAAATTGCCCTTATCAATCTCGCGTTTTATCGAGAACAGCTTGTTGCGCCTGAGGGCAAAAGATTAATCAAAGATCCGCGTTTACTGGCGGTTCTTCGGAGGCCTTCAAAAAATCCCATTCATATTCAAATACAACAACGGATAAACGAGCTTGAGGAAGGCTTAGAGCGATATACTCGACAAGAAAAAGTTTTGCGCACGCTTCATGAGTTCAACGGAAATTTGCTTAAGAAGGCGAAGAAAATATTTGATACGTCCAACGATCAAGAGGCGGCGTTCTATCAGCATGTTCAGACTTTATTGCGACTTTGCTTTAGCCATTTGTATTTTGCGCTGAGTGGGCCTTTAAGTGAAAAAAGTTTTTCCAATCAGCATCAAGTCGTAACAAGTATCGAGTCGTTAATTCATTTTTTACGAGTTCATAGTGAGAACGGTGTCATTTCCCAAGCAAAAATACTCAGATCGAATTTTATGAAGGCGGCAAGTAGCACTTTAAATGAGATGGATGAGCATCCAACATTTATCCATGATAAACCCCAGCTTATGAGTGCACTTGCGGTATTGTCATACACTCATTCGGTCGAGCCACGTAAGGTTTCGCAGTTATACAACGATGTGATGACTCTTTTGTCTGAGCAAGAAGCACTAAAGATACCGGCAGTGGTATTTGGGTTAGTAAATCTCTCGTTACAAAATTCTTCGCCTCCTGAAGAAAATGTTCGTGATTTGATTGCCGTGTATAAGGAATTTAAACGTGGGCAGTATTTTGTTGCGCGAGACTATAATGATCCATATTTTTCTTTTCTCTTTTTGGAGTTTTCAGCGAAGCACCACTTGAACCCTGTATTGGCAACACTTCAGTATAAGTATTTTTTAAAAGTCCTCGAGAAGAATAGAATTCAGGCATCACGAGACTTGAAACATCAAC
>CAYPZY010000558.1:0-1841 GCA_964415155.1 uncultured Bdellovibrionales bacterium | reverse complement strand
AAAATATGATTATTGGTAATAGTCGTGACTCGACTCAAACTATTGATTTCGAATCTGATTTGGTCCGAGCTAAAAATGGAGAAATGAAGTTAGGATTAGGCATCGTGGAAAAAATGATTGGCCATCTAAGGGCGGCTGGTCCATATGGTATTCCACAGTTCAGAGTGTACGATCTTCTGTGGGAAAATGAAGCATTTTCTTTTCCTCAGCTACAAAAACGGCTTGAACAAATAGTAATGCGATCTCGCGTTTCAAACTACAAAGTCAGGTGGACTGGATACCATCTTTTTTGCGCAAGTGAAAAGATTTGTATTCGTTTTTCGGGTGGCCCCAACATTCCAGGAAAAATATTTCTTTTGCACACCCCACAGTTTACGCGCAAGCAGGTAGAAGATTTTTTTAAAATCTCGCGATCCCGTGCGCACGAATTGTGTCGTAGCTGGATAGATTTAAAAGTCGCAAAATCACAATCTAACGGGTCAAAATCAGGCTATAAGTCATTGCTGGCAAGAAAGTAAATCTCCAAAATAAAGAGGTCGGGTATAAACGAATTGGCATTCTTGCGGGATTTTGAAGGCTGGCCAATATGGTGTGCCTTCCGATAAAAATCGATTTTTCGTCGGTGGGATCAGTAGCAAATCGTGGTCATCAAAGGTCAAAATCCTAGAGTAGCATCCTGACTTAAAGGGTCGCTTAAATGATCAGAGCCTAAAAACTCATATATTGATTTTCAGGATTTTAGTGACCTGCGCGTGGCTTATGGAGATTGGATTTAGAAGACGCACAGTCTCTCCACAATTGACTTCTCAGAAAGATTATGAAATAGTTAAAAAAATTTAAAGGATACCACATATGAAGACTTCGATGAATTGTTTGGCGGTTGTAATATTGCTATATACCTCGCTTGTTCGAGCTGAAGGTGTGCATAATTTTAATTTAAACACCCAACGAACCTGGAAATACATATGCGGAGTCGATGGTTTCGATAGTCGTGGATATTACCTCAATACGTTCGGCGGCGGATCAGATAATAGTCTTGAGAAAGCAAAGGAATTGGCTATTTATTGGTGCGAGCGATATGAACCTCGACCTAGCTACTGCATTCCCAGGAAATCCATCTGTCCAAAATATTAGTTTCCCACTTTCACTGTTATGTTTAGCTCGAAATTATTGGGCCAATTTCACTTGAAATCGATAAGAGGTCTTCGAGACATCGCGCTGGCATCTTTTATTTGAGAAAAATAATTTTTATCGAAAAGCATCTTTTCTATAAACTCTGGCTTAAATCCGAGGTTTCATGGCCATTGGTTAGTTTTTGAAATTTCAAAATTAGCTTGAGAATTATTCCCATGGCATATCGAACCATCTAAAAAATTCGTTAGCTGCCGATTCGGCAATACTATATCCGTGGCCTCGTGAATCACTCCGATTTGGTCTGACCCCAGCATCCCTGAAAACGATTCCTACTATATGAGCGACAATTTCATCTGCCTCCTCACAACCGTCACATGCAAACCGTAAAGCACGTATCAACGGATTTTCATTCTGCTGACCCTGAGATTTTGCCCAAAGATACTGGAGTAGGCCCGCAACTAAGACTGACAATCTTTGAGTGCGTCCATGGGGAACTAATTTGGCAAGCATCTCAAGCCAATGAGCATAAATTTCTTTGCCAAGAATATCTTCAAAATGGGTAGAACGGATTTCTTCAACTAAATTTTTCATTGGCGGCAAATCTATCCCGCAGGTTGAATTCAGTCAAAATCAATAATCTTTTTTAAAGGAACATCGATTGTCTCAGCTATTCGAGCAAGTGTAGTTAGCTGAGGGTCAACCTTACC
>CAYPZY010000557.1:0-1860 GCA_964415155.1 uncultured Bdellovibrionales bacterium | reverse complement strand
TAAAACAAAGAGTCGGTAGCATGCCACTTTTAGTAACTGGAATTGTCTACACTAACCAAAATACAGTTTTACCTGGTGGAGAGAATGAAGTTGGTTATGGATACCTCGACCTTATCAGTCTTGCTAACGGCAAAGCCGTGGATTTAGCTGCAGGAACCTACGCGCAAGATCTGGCAACGATCGGCGATATGGTTGTTAAAAAATTAAATCTGCTTACTGAATTTAAATTAAAATCCAATTCAGTCGATGCCGCGACAATTATGGTAAAGGTCGATGGTCTTAGAGTTAATCACACTTACGTGTCGGCAACTAACGAAGTTCAGATTTCTTCAACTGACGCTGGCAAAGCCAAATCGGCGGTAGCGATTGACTATTGCTTAAACCAACAGATGATGGTCGGTCAGGCCAACTGAGAATTTTAGCGAGTCTGTTGTCCTACCAGGCAAGTACATTGTCTTGGTAGGTTTACTATAAAACTCATCGTCACACGTGAAGGTGACTTGACCTAATCAAGTTTTCACCTCTAGACTGCCCTAATGAGTTTTGTTTTAAATGTCGTATTAACCTCGATTCTTATTTCACTATCCGTTTGGATGGCAAACAAGTTTCCTAAACAGGCAGGCTTTGTCTTAGCTATTCCGCTTTCGACCTTTATTGCTTTTGCGTTGGTCCACTCTCAGTACAACGATATCGATAAGACTATGCTTATCGCAAAGAGTACATTCATATCTTTCGTCATAAATCTCTCTATTTTTATTCCCTACTTTTTATTGCCCAAATTTCGCTACGGATTTTGGACTGCTTATGGATTTTCATTTTTGATTGCATTACTTGCCTACCCCATTCATCGACTCATTTATAAAGCTCTTTTTGACTAAGCAGTGACTTGCTTGCTGAACCGGGTGTGGGGCAATTTTCCGCAGAAAATTGATGACAATGCGCTTGGGATTGTCGATCTTAACCAAGGAGGACACTTTGGTTAAGGTTGTTTTGCAAAATACTAACAAATGGTTTGTCCGCGTTTTAAAACAAGGTTGGAAACCGATTGTCATCGGGGCAGTCCTTTTTGAAATCCCCAGTCAATATTTCGTGTTTTACCAACGTTTCATTCAACAAAACATGCAAGCCGGTGTGAAAATTTCAGACGCTATTCGCCTTACCAACGAACTCTGCCTGGGCCTCGTTGGAATGCTTTCTTTCGGTTACCTAATGCTCATTGTACCAATCATGGTTGACCGCTTTTCTAAAAATAAGGCGCCAACAAAAACAGTCGATTTGCTTTTTGATTTCTTAAAACCACTGACGGTTGAGACTTTAAGATCCATGGGACGAATACTTCTCTGGTCACTTCTCCTGGTTCTTCCGGGGCTCTATTATTATATGCGTTACACCTTTGTCCCACTGGTAGTTGTCCTCAGCCCTGCCTACCGAGATGGCAAAGTTGATGCGCTTAAACTCTCTGATTTTCTTACTCGTGGCTTTGGCTTGCCAATTTCCATTTATCTCATTGGATCTTCACTCGCTAGTTATGCGGCTTCGCTTTTAAAAGACACGACCGACATATTAGAAAATCCACTGCTCTTTATAATCTACTTTGCTCTGTTTTTATTGGTCGAAGTGTATTTTTGTGTTGTCGCTTACTTCTTATACGACTATCTCTTTGAAATTAAGAAAGAGCAAATTCCTGCTTAATGAAGGAGGATTCATGAATTCAATCTTCTCCCGAAAGGAGTTAACCTATTCGCGCCTAGGCTTAACTTATGACGATGTTCTCCTTGTGCCCCGAAAATCAGAGGTAAGGTCACGAAAGGATCCTCAATTAGCTAGTAAGCTCACAAAAAAGACAACCCTCAATATCCC
>CAYPZY010000556.1:0-1861 GCA_964415155.1 uncultured Bdellovibrionales bacterium | reverse complement strand
TGTCGGTGACAGACTTCAGGACCATTGCTTTTTTACCCTTACTTTTGCCAGTGGCTGACCTGCTAGTGTAAAACTGGTCCAAACCGTGAGAGACTAAAAAGCAGGAAAGGGATCAAAATATGTCCAAAAAGACGTTTACAGCCGAAGAAATTATCCAACATCTAAGAACCGCAGAACTCGAGCAAGCTAAAGGCTTAACTGTAGAAGAAGCCGCAAGAAAAATCGGCGTTGCAAAATCAACACTAGCTCGTTGGAAAACCGAATACGGTGGCATGCGAGTAGACCAAGCAAAAAGATTAAAAGAATTAGAACTAGAAAATTCAAGGCTTAAAAAAATAGTTGCAGACCTATCGATTGATAATTCGATTTTAAAAGAAGTATCCAAGGGAAACTTCTAAGCCCGGCAAGACGCAGAGAAGCTATCGAACATGTTATTGAAGTATTAACTGTGTCAGAACGTCGGGCTTGTCATGTTATTGGCCAAATTAGATCCACCCAACGATACACGCCAAAGATAAATCTTGAACAAGAAAAAATAGAATCACGTGTGATTGAACTAGCTAGTCAGTATGGAAGATACGGCTACCGACAAGTGACAAATCTTTTAAATCAAGAAGGATTTGATGTTGGTAAAGACCGTGTTTACACAATCTGGCGCCGTGAGGGCTTAAAAGTTCCACAGAAACAACCAAAGCGTGCAAGGCTATGGTTAGCTGATGGGTCTTGTATTAGGCATAGGCCACAGTACAAAAACCATGTTTGGAGCTATGATTTTGTAGCAGATCGAACTGCAGATGGAAGACCGTTTAAAATTTTAAATATAATCGATGAATATACCAGAGAATGTATTTGTAGTTTTGTGGATCGAAGAATCAACTCACAGAAAGTAATTTTAGTATTAGCGGATCTGTTTTTACAGAGAGGAATTCCGCAATTGATCAGATCAGATAATGGCCCAGAATTTATCGCAAAGAAGCTAATGAAGTGGATGAATTTACTTGAAGTGAAGCCATTATTTATTCATCCAGGAAGCCCATGGGAAAATGGGTACTGTGAATCTTTCAACGGAAAAATGAGATATGAACTTTTAGATGGAGAATTATTTTATACATTACTCGAAGCAAAGATCATTATTGAAAAATGGAGAAAGCATTATAATGAAGTCAGACCCCACAGTAGCCTTGGCGGAAAACCACCAGCTCCGGTTACATTTATGGTAAATAATACTCTGCAAAATCAGAATTTAGTCTCTTAAAGGTTGGTAGCATCACTTCCGGCTTGTCATCTTCAAGGTTCAATTCTCGCACTTCAATATTTTTTTGGCGAGTCCCTTGAGCGCCGCCCGTAGTGCTGTCACCGAAAAAAATTTCGCCCACTTCTAAGATCGAAGTTAACTTCAAATTATCTTTAGTCGCTTCAAAATTAAGATTCAAAAGCAAATTGGTATCTGAGGTCGAGTTATTCGGATCATTTTTATCGAAATTACTAGCAACTCCGTCACCAAAATTTTCGAGTGTTTCATTTTCAGCAACACCCCAGCCTGAGGCTTTAAATTTAAAAGGTGCTCCCTCTTCTTTTTCTGCCTCTGTCGCAAAGGCCGACGCGCACAACAAAAGAACAGCAAGTTTCATAACGATAAGCTTACGCATAGTGGTTTTCTCTTTCTGTAAGATTTAGGTTTGATTAATTGTTCTGATGAATAAAAGGGCTGATAAAAGAAATCAAAGTATTTCCAGTTCATGGAGCTAACTGAAAATACTTTGATTATTAAGATTGATAACTAGTTAAGAGGAACTAGTTAAAATTAACGTTTCAATTGAATCACTTCGTTTAATAATTCATCAGACGTCGTGATTGTTTT
>CAYPZY010000555.1:0-1863 GCA_964415155.1 uncultured Bdellovibrionales bacterium | reverse complement strand
CGTTTGGCAGTGCCACGTTTTGATTCAATTGTGGGTTATTTGCAACGGGAGTACCCGGTGATAAATCAGAGCGATTGGGTAGAAAAGAACAGGCCGAAAGACCATATAAAAACAGCAGAGCTATCCCTAGCCGTAACTTGTTAAAAGCCCTCAAAACTCGACTCCGTTCGCGAGGTTTCCAATACTCTAAATAAAATTGTAAGGGAATTTGCAGTAATCTGCAACTTCAGTCTTGGGTTTTCCAGATCGGCTTTGCTATATTAATTGGCTTATCTTCTTTTAGACTTCTGTAAAGAACTAAATTTCGCAAAATCGCTTTTACGTAAAAGCTGGTTTCACTCCAAGGAAGTTCATCTATCCATAAGTCATCATCTGGACCAATTTCTGTTTTTTCGATGATGTCCTTACCAATATTCCTGCTATTAAGCCAGCGATCCAAACGTGTCGGGCCTGCATTGTAAGCCGCTAAAGCCAGCGCCACATTGCCTTTATAACGCTTAATCATCCGCGAAAGATAATAAGTTCCCATTTGAATATTGATCTTGGGATTAAAAACCTCTTCAGGAATTTTAAGAGATTTAAAACTTAGATCTTTGGAGATTTCATCAGCTGTGACCGGAATAATTTGCATAAGACCGAGGGCGCCAGATCGGCTCACCGCTTTTGGAGCATAGGCGCTTTCTTGCCGAATCAGGCTATGTACGAGATCTAAATCTAAATTGACTTTTTTACCGAAGGTTTCAATGGTACTCGCGAAATCTCGTGGGAAGATCATCGTTAGCAAACTTTTCTGTCGATATTTACTTCCCTCATCCCAAGCTTCATTAATCCATCTAAATGCCGGGGGATATTCCATCGCTGCTGAATGAAAGCGAGCGAGCGTGATTTTTTGCGCTATGGTCACTGGACTTGGCAAACTACGAAGTTCGAGTTGCGCTTCTTCTAACCATCCGGCACTAACTAAAATCTTAAGACGGCGCCAACCCTTTTCATGATCACTAAGAAGCCAATACTCTGCCTTCACTTCCGATTCAGGTTCGAAAGGTATTGCGAAAACAGAATTATTTTTTTCCGCACGCACAAGGATACCATAGTAACTCAAAGAAAACTTATCCAGCAACACTTCAGCCTGTTTTTCAGCCGTATCACGTTTTAGTTTTTGCAGCGACCGATAGAGCCAATAGCGGGCGATCAGCTCTTTACTGCTCGCATCTTGCGAATTGTTTTCAACATTGTTGTTAACGTAAGCTTCAAGGTAAGAAGCAGCCTGCGAGTACTCTTTGTGCCGATAATAATTAAGCCCGACGCGGAGAAGAGCTGCGTTTGCCGTATTGGTCCCCGGATATTTTTGTAAAATATTGCGATTGAATTTGATGGACTCATCGAGCTGTCCACTGAACTCTGCTGAAAGTGCCGCCACATCCATTAAATCTAAAACACTTGTCACATCTTCTAGTTTGCGAATAGCAGTCTTGGCGAAATTAAGACTAAGAGCATATTGACCGCGATTAAACAAAAGTTTGGACCAACGAGAAATTTTATCAGCCTGACACGAAAGCATTTCAGAAATCACCTTTTCTCGTATCGGCTGATATTTAGGATCGGATTCATCGCTCACAGAAAATAAAGTTTCAACAAGCTTTTGATTGGCCTGTTCTGCAGCTTTTGTCTCAGGATATTTTTTTAAGATTAATACGGCGTCTTCAATCGCCGTTCCGAAATTACTCGCCTTAATCGCCTCGAGCATGCGGGTTTCAATTTCTGTTAACTCTTGGCTGAAAGGGGGCTTTTTTGCTTCTTCTTTTACCACTTCCGGTGATTCTGCCTTAATTTTGTCGATTTTCTTTTGCACGTCGATGGAGG
>CAYPZY010000554.1:0-1869 GCA_964415155.1 uncultured Bdellovibrionales bacterium | reverse complement strand
TTCTTTATACTTCGATTTTTTCTAAGTCGGCAGATTTTAAATAGGAGTCTGCCATGGTTTTTAACCTCATACCAACCCCCGGAAATCCCCCTATTATCCACCATTTTGGGTACGATTCTTCCATTATATGAAAATGAGGAGATTTTTTGATGCCAGGAACCCGCCTGTTGAGCTCTATTGTATTCGCTTTTTTCGGCTGTATAACAATTTTACAGGCGCAAGAGGTCACACCGTCTTTTTCAACTCCTGCGAATCAATATCTTTATTTCGACCAAAATTTCAATGTCGTACAGAGACCCCGAACTAGAAAAGAACCGGGAAAATCTCTAGGTTGGGGCCACAATTTATGAAGAATAAGCTCAGTATTCTTTTCCTATTTTTTGTCCTTACGATGAGTTTGTTCTCTGCAACTACTCACGCTCAGAATAGATGCGCCGACCTTTTTAAGGCGTTAGCTCCTGGGCAGAGAGTAGAACGGCAACAGCAAACTGAGGTTAGTGATTTAAAAACTTTTGGCCAAGCAATGACGGAGGGGATGATCCTTCGCCCAGATCAAGTGGATTTGTTTGAGATATACCGGAAGATTTTCTTTGGTGATCCTAAAACATCTGTCAATGATGCCACTTTGAAAACAGTGACCGATATTCTTAAAGTTCATCCTGAATTAGCGAAACCTCACTTTCGAGAGTATGAAATTGAAACCGTTCAGAAAGTTTATGAAACCCCTGAATCCTTAGCGAAGCATCTTAAATCACAGAATGGCAATGCGGGACAGGTGCGGTCGAACTTGTTCCAAGTCGAGGCTAATCTGGGATTTTGGAAGAAGCTTATGGGATATGATCCAAAAATGCCTGAGAATCTTTCAAAGGATCAAAAGCGAGAATTCCAAGAACAGGTGAAAGCAAGATTTTTGCGATACCTTGACCGCATCATTTCAAAAGAAAATCGAGATCTACTTAAAGACGAGAAAGCCGATTATAAATTGAAAATCAAGGCACTCTTTAGCGTTTTAAAGCGAATGTCTGAACACATGGAGAAACGAGGCCACGACAACAAAGCGCTTCGTCAGGCAATGGTCGATCTGGTGGCAACGTCTGGGTTCAATAATCAGGCAACTCAGGGGCTGTTAAAAAGCAAAAATGCTCTTGATAAAATCGAAGGTCTTAAAAAAGTTCTTGATGAACGGGATACAATGGCAATGGAGCTTGGCTTCGCCGGACACTTTGAAGAGATCCTGCGCGTTTTACAAATCGACTCGCCATCATTATCAAATAAATCCATAGATGACACTCAATTGCTTGGAAGCCTAGAGAGAGAGAGGTATTGAACGGCCCATTCCAGACTCTGCCAAGTGAAAAAACTCGCGTAAGGTCTCTTTCTATTCAGGAATCGCCGTTTAGGTCTTGCCTTGGCGGCTCAGACTGCTCAAGCAGAACCTATTTCACCAAGGCCCTTGATCCAAACTTTAACTATTTCACGATGACAGACAGTGAGAATCATTCTTCAGGACACGTTACTGTGGTCTTAGGGACGGCCAAAGATCAAAGTGGTAGGCAGCATAAAGTTGCTTTCGTGGATAAACTTCAAAATGTACCCAACCAGATAATCCCGAATTTTTTAGAAGCTGTGAGATTGTCTCTTGCTGAAAAGGGGTACTTACTTGGAGTCCCGGAAAATGTAGGCGACAACAATGGTGGTCTGTCAAACATGGATACCACACGTCACTTTGTGGCAAATCAGATTTTGCCAAGATTAGCGACAGCCACCCTCATGGAATTCACGCCAAATCCCAACCATTACGAATTTGAGAGCCCATATTCTCGCGCTTATGACAAAATCTCAGTTCGGCTCTTTGAGCTTAAAGACCGG
>CAYPZY010000553.1:0-1875 GCA_964415155.1 uncultured Bdellovibrionales bacterium | reverse complement strand
ACTTTTGAAGTGGCCGAGTGCGACCCGCCTACAAAAGGTGTGGCTGGTTCGTTAAAAGAGGCCTTGTTAAACAATAATATGAAAGTGAAAGTCCCGTTATTTATCAAAGTAGGTGATAAAGTTGTGGTTGATACCGAGACGGGTAGTTATTCTGAAAAGGGTTAGAACAATTTAAGAAGCACCCATAAGGCAGGGGCGGAGGCTAATGGGATAACTAAATTATCTTCTAAGTCAGGAAACAAACCTTCGGCCAGCATGCCGATTAGTCCACCTAAAATTGCAAATCCTAAGAGCGGCAGACCGCTTATTTTAAATCCTTCTATAAAGCCGGTTCCGGTAAATAAATAAGTGCAGGCAAAACAGGCCATGAAGCAGGCAAACAACCCTTCCCATGAGGCATGGTCGTTAATTTTGTGTTTGCCAAAATAACTACCAATGATGCCCGCCGCCGGATCACCAACGCCGACATAAAGTATCGATAAAGCCACAACAGGTTTTGGAAAAAAATACATCACAAATAGAGCTGAAAATAAAAAAGGACGAAAATTGCCGAGAGCCTTAATTACAAAGAAATTCATCAGGTCGATAATGCCGGCATCAAAATCGCTGGTTGGGGTTTACCCAAGCCATTGTTTGGCGGAATAACGATATTCGCTTCCCCACTACTGCGTTTAAAAAAGCTGCGAGCGGTGAGATTAAGTGGTCCCCTACTTGCCTTTTGTAGCGACCATTTTAGTTTCCAACTCAAAGAAAATCGCGTCGCTCTATTTTGCGCGGTTGAACATCCTGATTTTGGCGATGTCATTCTTATCAATATGCACCTTCATCATGGCATTGAACTGACCAAACACCTTCAAGAGAGGATTGACGATTTAGAAGCTAAAACTCTACTTTCGCAGAAAAATCTTGATGCGATTTACCTCTTTAGTGAAACAGCACAGAACCGTCGACTTGGAGAACTGAAAGTTCTTAAAGAAAATCTCGATCAGATACAAAGCGAAATGCCGCGCGCTTCCGTCATTCTTGGTGGCGACCTTAACGCCTCTGACGAATCCGTGGAGTATCAAACCATACTCGGCTGGGGATTTAAGGATTGTGCAACCCAAAACAAATTCCCCACCTGGAGTTCGCAGAAGAACCAAGAGAATCATCAACTAGGGCGCGCTTTCCATTTTCCCTGGCCTTTAGAGGATATCAGCGAAAATTTAAAGAAACAAAAAATCCTCCACGATGAGTTCGTAAATAATGAATTTCGCGATCGTCGTATTGATTTTCTTTTTGCTAAGGGTGAAGTCGCCAAGGCCCTCAAAGGCGCAACACCATTTGCGGATAAACCAAACCCCCAAGGCTTAGTCGCCTCTGATCATTTTGGTGTGCTTGCCAAATTTTCGGATTAGGCTGCGGTTTTAATGGAGTGTTCGATCATAAGCTGATCGATAACGTTTGGTACGGCAACTTCTAGACGAGTACCTTTGCCCATGACCGATGACACCTTTACCCAACCACCAAGTTGTTCGGCTTCGTATTTTACGGCGTCTAAGCCAACGCCGCGACCAGATATTTCGGTAACGATTTCTTTGGTAGAAAATTGACTGAGGAAAATATTCTGAATCACTTCTTCGTCAGATTGAGTGTTACCACCTGGAACGTTTTTTTCGGTCATTTTTTGTCGAATGATTTTAGGATCAATACCGCTACCATCGTCTTCGATAATGATTTTTAGCCAATCTTGATCATTAACTTTATAGTCTTCGCAAGAAACCATGATTAAACCCGTCGCCGACTTCCCTTTTTGGGTACGCTCTTCGGGAGCTTCGATCCCGTGATCGACGGCGTTTCTAAAAGCATGAACAAGTGTTGCGAACAAACCAGAGT
>CAYPZY010000552.1:0-1877 GCA_964415155.1 uncultured Bdellovibrionales bacterium | reverse complement strand
GTTTAATGAACGCGGCTAGTTCTGAAATATTAAGATCGCCAACACCTTGCGTTTGATTAAAGAGTTGCAGCTGCGGAAGCGAAACTAAATAAACGTCTTCACCGGCGCGAGAAAACGAATCCGTTGGCAAAGACTCAATTGTATCGCGCAGACCGATTAAGCCCGTGCTTGGTGTGGACGTAATATTACGTCCCTGCGTTTCGTTGTAAAAACTTACGTTACCACTGATGATCGGAGCTTCGATTGCTTCACACATAGCGCTCATAGAGCGTAACGAAGAAACAAACTCCGTCATGATGTCTGGTTTTTCAGGATTACCGAAATTAAGGCAATCGGTCACTGCCAAGGCCGCAAAGCCTTTACTAGCAAGCTCAAGGGCTGGATATGCAATACTATCAATACCGCCGACCTTAGCATCAAAACGCATAACATAAGGCCGACAACCAACAACGATCCCAAGCCCACGACCGCTGTGATCCAGGCGTTGCACGCCGACTGATGAAGTGGCATCGCGAACAGTGCGAGTACCGACACGCTGGTCGTACTGGCGATAAATCCAGTCACGAGAGGTGCCAGTGGTGCTTTCAAAAATTTCATTTAGACGTTTATTATTTTGCGCGAGATCGGCACGTGTCGATGGCACCGAAGTTAAGCGATTCTTATTTTTCCAATCGTTGTAAGGACGGTGGTAGGCCGGGGCATTCTCTACCAAGACATCGGGATCAATGGCAGTAAGAAGTTCACCATGCCAATAAAGTTGCACTACTTTTTCTTTGATGATTTCACCGACAACGGTCGCATCAAGTCCCCAATGATCAAAAACTTCTTTAAGCTTTGCGAACTTTGCTGGTTCACAAACTAAAAGCATACGCTCTTGGCTTTCTGAGAGCAAAATCTCCTCAGGTCCAATCGATGAATCGCGCAGCGGAACCGCATCGAGGTTAAGGCGCATACCAACGCCACCTTTTGACGCCATTTCAAAACTAGAACTTGTCAGCCCCGCCGCGCCCATGTCTTGAATCGCCACAACCAGGTCTTGCTTCATGACCTCAAGACAACTTTCGATGAGCAGTTTTTCAAAAAAGGGATCGCCTATTTGCACATTAGGACGTTTACTTGCGGAGTCTTCGCCAAAAGATTCACTGGCCATACTAGCACCATGAACACCATCGCGACCAGTTTTTGCACCGACGTACACAACCTGGTTGCCAACACCTTTAGCTTTTGAAATACAAACTTTATCCTGCGGACCAAAATAGCCGACAGCCATAGCGTTAACCAAAATATTATTATTGTAAGACGCATCAAATTCAGTTTGACCAGTGATCGTCGGAACGCCCACGCAATTTCCATAATCGCCAATTCCACGAACGACGCCATCTACGAGAGCCGTCATGCGCGGAGCGGTTGGCTCGCCGAAACAAAGATAATCCGCAAGCGCGATGGGTCTTGCTCCCATTGTGAAAATATCGCGAAGAATTCCCCCAACACCTGTCGCCGCTCCTTGAAAAGGTTCAATAAAGCTTGGGTGATTGTGACTTTCCATTTTAAAAGCAATGCGCTCGCCTTGGCCAAGATCAACAATACCCGCGTTCTCACCAAACGATTCAACCACACGCGAAGAAGTGCGAAAAAGATTTTTTAAATGTATGCGTGAACTTTTATAGGAACAGTGCTCGCTCCACAAAGCTGAGAAAAGTGCGAACTCAACTCCCTGCGGTTCTCGACCTAAAAGCTTTTTAATAAGCTCATACTCAGAAGAGTTTAAGCGGTAATGTTTTAATTTTTTTTCTAATTCCATAGTTTACTCAAAAAACTTCCTACCGTGATTGCCGCCCATCCATGCTTCCATCGCCCGCTCGGGATGCGGCATGAGA
>CAYPZY010000551.1:0-1883 GCA_964415155.1 uncultured Bdellovibrionales bacterium | reverse complement strand
ACGATGAAGAAGCTTTCCAACAAAGTCCCTAAAACCTTTACGATTGGTTTTACTGACGAGCAATATGATGAATCGCATGCAGCCCGTAAAATTGCTAAGTCGATAGGAACAGACCACCATGAATTTATGGTTTCGCCGAATGATCTTCTGAACGTTATTCCGCAACTGCCGACAATTTACGATGAACCCTTTGCCGACTCTTCGCAGATTCCAACATTCTTAGTCAGCAAAATGGCAAGAGATCACGTTACCGTAATTCTTTCTGGAGACGGCGGCGACGAAATTTTTGCTGGATACAATCGTTTCTTTTGGGGACCAAATCTGTGGAAGAAGCTCACCAAAATGCCATTTGCGGTACGTCAACTTGCCGCTAGCTCCTTAAGCCTGATCTCGCCTCGCTCTTGGGATAGACTTTTTAAGCAAGTCGGTCCCCTACTTTCTCCTTCCTTACGGCAAAAGACCCCAGGAGAAAAAATATCCAAATTTCTTAGGTCGTTCTCCGCTACCAACGAACAAGAATTTTACGCCAAACTTTCATCACACGTGAATAATCTTGATCTCCTCATTCCCACCCTACGCAACGATGATGATTTTTTAGCAAAAACGTGGCGAAAACTCGATACCTTTACCGAAAGCATGATGTACCAAGATACAGTCAGCTATTTGCCAGATGATATTTTGGTAAAGGTTGATCGCGCTAGCATGGCAGTAAGCCTCGAAACACGCATTCCCTTTTTAGACCATCGCCTCATTGAATTCGCTTGGCAACTCCCCCTGCAGATGAAGCTGCGAGATTCTGAAGGTAAATGGCTCTTAAAAAGAGTTTTAGAAAAGCATTTAGGTAGCGGTTGGCAAGGACAACCTAAAGTAGGTTTTGCAGTTCCGTTAGAACATTGGTTGCGCGGCCCCCTTAAACAGTGGGCCGGCGATCTCTTAAGCGAGGCGAGCTTAAAGAAAACTGGCTATTTTGAAGTGAAAACTGTTACCGAGCGACTCAACCAACATCTGCAAGGTACTGCGAACTGGCAGTACCATTTGTGGGATGTCCTCATGTTTCAATCTTGGATTTTCTCAAAAAAATAAAAAATTAATTTTTGGTAAAAACTCTACTTTTAAATAAGACTGGACCAAAGTCTAAACTATATTTATGAGATTTACTAATCACTTAGCCATCTTTTTCTTACAAGGTGAGTGTCTCAAAAGGGAAACATTTTTTAAATTCAGGAACTTAAATGCGCAAACTACACAAAGGTCTAGCCAAGTTTTACTGACTCTTAACCGAATATACGTATGAAGGAGTCTGAAAATGTCGGATCGCGGTAAGGCCGGAAGAGCCTTAGCCCATAGTGGAATTGATGATGGGGATTATATATTTATAAATCCACGTCAAGTCGTTCGCATTCTGAAAGCAAACAAACGCTTCATATGGATTTGTGTGCTTGCAGCGCTATGTCTTTCACAGATTCATAACTTCTTCTTTTACACTCCAGAGTATGTTTCAGAAGTAAAATTAAAAATCGAACCAAAAAGCGAATCACTAAGCATTGCACCCTTTTTAGAACGCTTCCAAAACAACGAACAGTTGTTTACACGCACTAATGCGGTTCTAGAGGAAATTCAATCGAATAAGTTCACTAATCAATTGTTAATGTCATACCTGCAAAACAAACTGCCCGTTTCACCAATCATTCCTATTAAGCGCCGGGAGTTCTTATTACGATGGTTATATAGCAGCATGAAGAAAGAACATTCCTATGAATCGCTACAAAAGCATATGGAATGGCAGGAATTAGCACGATATTTAGCGGGCTCTCTTGAGTCCGTCGCTAACTTTGATGGCGGTATAATTACAATCAAAGCAAAAACAATTGATCCCAACATTT
>CAYPZY010000550.1:0-1885 GCA_964415155.1 uncultured Bdellovibrionales bacterium | reverse complement strand
GCAAGCACGTCATCAAAAGTCCAAAAAGAAAGACAAATATAAAGATGTTAACGCTCTATTTGCTGACGTTGATTATAAAACGACTCCAAAAAAGGAATTTGGTGACGATGAGTTTTTTAAAGAACTAGCCGATGTCTCAGACATTGAAAACTCAGACAAATTGGAGAGAAAGTTCGTAAAAAAGCAAAATAAACAACTTATCGCTCGTAAGAAAAAGAAAGTTTATGAATCCATTACTTTAGAACAAATGCTTGCTGAACAAGACAAAAAGGATGCGCAAAAACTTGAGCGTCAGCAACAGCAGCAAATCGCCGCCGAACAAAAACATGCGCGTCCACAGCAGAAAAAACAGATTCAAGAACGACACAAAGAAATTCTTGTTGCAGATAATAGCCCAACTTCCTACGCCGCCATTACGCAATCACCAACTGAATCGACGAGCACAGCCGACTTAGAAGACAACATACCGTCTGGCCCAAGCTCGTGGTCCATCACACCCTTCGGTGGTTATGGACTGTTCTCCATTGAAGGTACACAATCCAACGCGCTCAATCGCTCTACGCAAAATTTCGAAAACATGGGTGGCTATGTTGGTGGAATTCTCGTTGACTGGGGTGCTGGTCGTTGGCAAATCGAATCGGGTCTTGCTTACATGCGTGCTAGTACGAAAAGACAAGTTCTTGATCGCACCTTATTAGGAATGAATGATGATTATGTCGAGTATATTGATCGCGATTACGTGGTAATTCCGATGATGGGTGTCTTTCATTTCACTAACCGTAATAGTGGCAATTCACTTTATGCGAAGGCCGGTGTTTGGGGCGCTTACCTAACTTCTGCAACTTCCGAACGATTGTCATCGACATCTATGTTTGACAGCTCATTTGATAGTAGCAACCAGTTTCAACGTATGGACTTTTTAGGTTCTGTCGGTGCTGGTGGTCGCATTAAAATTGGTCAAAGCATGGGTCTTGTCATCGAAGGTTATTACTTACGCGGCTTTAATAACGTAAGCGGCAGTAACGTCGGTTACGTGAGTGGCAATAACCAGGCTTTTTTAGGTAGCCTTGGCTTAACATTTGACCTGTAAATAAAGATTTCATAGGCTGCTCTTACTTAACAGGAGTCAGCCTTCATGTCCTTCGAATCCTACAATCTTTTTGAACCGACCGAAGAGCACCGTATGCTTCGTGAGTCGGTGCGTTCTTTTGTGAAATCAGAAGTAGAGCCGCAAGCTCATAAGTTTGATCGCGAAGAAAAATTTAACTTAGCTTTGTTTAAAAGATTGGGCGAGTTGGGTCTTTTGGGGATCACTGTATCGCCCGATTATGGTGGCTCAGGCATGGATGCGATCTCAACGGTGATCGCCCATGAAGAACTCTCGTACTCAGACCCGGGGTTGTGTTTGGCTTATCTGGCTCACTCGATGTTGTGTGTGAACAATCTAGCTATTAATGGTAGCGAGGCACAAAAGCAAAAATTCTTACCTAAACTTTGCAGTGGTGAATTTGTCGGCGCGATGGCGATGTCGGAGCCGCATGTTGGTACTGACGTTTTAGGTATGTCGACAACCGCTGACGCCAAGGGTTCTAGCTTTTCCATCGATGGTCGAAAAATGTGGATCACCAACGGTGCGGTTGATGAAGAGGGAACTCCTTGCGATGTCGTGTGGGTTTATGCCAAGACGGGAATGAAAAACAATCGTCCCGAAATCTCAACCTTCATTGTTGAAAAGGGCTTCAAAGGTTTTAGTGTTGGCCAAAAAATCAGAGATAAAACAGGAATGCGGGCATCAAATACGGCTGAGCTCGTTTTTGATCACTGTGAAGTACCAAAGGAAAATCTGGTCGGCAAGCTTGGCGATTCAATGACTCATATGATGCGC
>CAYPZY010000549.1:0-1925 GCA_964415155.1 uncultured Bdellovibrionales bacterium | reverse complement strand
ATTTGTGGATTTTATTAAGAGTTCTGAAAAGGGCATTGCAAGGTAAGAGATATGAAGAAATTGCGAACAGCGGTAGTAGGCGTCGGTTACCTTGGACGTTTTCACGCGCAAAAATATAAGTTGATAGATAACGTTGAACTTGTTGCTGTTTGCGATGCCGATCCTAAGCGTGCCAAAGAAATTGCTGATGAACTTAAGGTCGCAGCTGAACCAGATTTTAAAAACCTCGTTGGTAAAGTAGATGCTGTAACAATCGCTGCGAGTACCCCAAAGCATTACGAGATAAGCAAGTTTTTCCTACAAAATAAAATTCATGTGCACGTTGAAAAGCCGATGACGTCTTTGGTGAGCGAGGCTGAAGAGCTTTGTCGTATCGCCAAAGAAATGAAAGTGAAGTTGCAGGTTGGTCATGTTGAGAGATTTAACCCCGCACTTTTATCAGCAAAGAAGAAATTAAAGAACCCCCTCTTTATCGAATGTCATAGGTTAGCTCCTTTTAAACCGAGAAGTACTGAAGTCAGTGTCGTTTTGGATTTGATGATCCATGACCTCGATGTGATTTTGTCATTAGTTAATAGCCGTGTCTCTGGCGTTTCTGCGGTCGGTACTCCGGTCATGACTAAGAACATCGATATTGCCAATGCCCGTGTTGAATTCGAAAATGGCGTCGTCGCGAATGTTACTGCTAGTCGGGTGTCCCAAATCGCGGTTCGTAAGTTCAGAGTATTTCAACAGGATCAGTACTTTTCAATGGACTTTGGCAGTGGCGAAGTGCTGCTCTTGAGTAAGACGGGCGAGTTTAAAGAAAATCAGCCATTGCCCTTAGAGCAAGAAACTTGGAATCTTGAGAAAAGTGACGCTTTGCTGGCGGAAACGAAATCCTTCGTTGAAGCAATTAACAACGATACTCCTTGTCAGGTTACCGGCGAAGACGGCTTGGTAGCTTTGGCTTTAGCCGAAAAGATATCCCATGACATCGAAAAGCGACTCGTCAGAAATTTTAATAGTCGCAGCTGAGGCTTCAAGCACTCTTTACGCGCAAAGACTCCTCGAAGAATGGCAACGGCAAGATTTACCAATTAAGGCCTTCGGTATTGGTAGTAGGCAAATGGAAAAATTAAACTTCGAAATCATTGGCCGCTCTGAGGAGCTAGCTGTTGTGGGGTTTAAGGAAGTTATCGCCCACTACCCGAAAATCAAAGCGGTTTTCAATCAACTTTTACAGTTAGCAAAAGACCGAAAGCCTAAGCTTGCGCTGTTGTTAGACTATCCCGATTTTAATTTGCGATTGGCAAAAAAATTAAAAAAAATGGGTATTCCGGTCGTCTATTATATTTCTCCGCAAGTCTGGGCTTGGCGCCAGGGCCGCGTTCACCAGATTAAAAAAAATATCGACAAGATGTTGGTGGTTTTTCCTTTTGAAGAACAGTTTTATCAAAAGTATAACGTTCCGGTAAAGTTCGTGGGCCATCCTCTGCTCGATGAAATTGATCCCCATTACTTCGACCATAGTGAGCGTAATAAGGATCGCCAACGTTTTGGCGTTTTAGCAGATGAAGTTTTATTGGCATTGATGCCGGGAAGTCGTCGCTCTGAACTAAGAAATAATTTGCCTACCCAATTAGAGGTCGCACAAAAAATGAGTCAGCGGTATCCGCGACTAAAAATAGCTCTTTTTTTAGCGCCCGGTCTTAGTCGTGAGGATGTTTTACCTTATTTAACAATGAGTAAAACTGCCGTTATGATTGTACAAAAAGACCCGTTATCGATGTTAAAGTTACCAGATTTAGTGCTTTGCGCCTCGGGAACAGCAACCCTTGTCACCGGGTTGATGGAGATACCCATGGTCATCATGTACAAGATGAATGCCATTAGTGCCTGGATAGCCAAGAAGCTCGTTACATCGACACCTTTTTTTGGTATGG
>CAYPZY010000548.1:0-1948 GCA_964415155.1 uncultured Bdellovibrionales bacterium | reverse complement strand
GGCGAATCGCTAAATCTCTTTGAACTTGGTTGTGGAATGGGAGACAAAGTAAATCATTTGCTAAACTCGTTTGTTCGCCGCGGAATCGACGTCCGTTATCGTCCTATTGATATTTGTGCGCAAGCCGTCAACCAAACTTCGCGTATCATCAAACGAACGCATCCAAAAACCAAGATTGACGGCATTGTTAGTGATTACTCTGATTTCTTTAAGCGAGGAACACTTCCCAATGGTGTAATGAATTTCGTGATGATGCTAGGATCGACGATTGGCAATCTCGGTTGGCAGGATGCTATTGATTTTCTAAAGCAAGTGCAGTCCCGTCTCAATGCGAATGATCTGCTTCTTATTGGTTTTGACATGATCAAAGATCCTGCGCTGCTAAATGCCGCTTACAATGACAGACAAGGTATCACTTCTGAGTTTAACTACAATCTCTTGCGCAGAATTAATGAAGAACTCGGCGGCCACTTTGAGGTGAAAGATTTCAAACACTATGGATTTTATAACCCCTCAAAGGAAGCAATGGAGAGCCATCTCTTGTCTCTCAAAGAGCAAAATGTTTTTATTTCCGATATTAAGAGAGCGTTTCACTTCGATAAGCTGGAACCCATTCAAGTAGAACATTCTTACAAGTATTCGCTTGCGAAAATTCACAAATTGGCTAGATTTTCGGGATTTCAAGTGGTAACCAATTTTACAGACTCTCAAGAGTATTTTGTAAGTTCCGTATGGGCGCCAATGCATGAAAATGCTCTGCGCAAGGTATCTTATCTAGGACGCGCTGAATGAATGATGTGAACAAAAAGATAAAGCAGTTAGCCGATGAAATCTTGACCAATGAAGAATTGCGCGCTGCTTTTCGCTCTCTGCGCCAACGTACCAAGAAGGTTTACGACTCTCGCTCCTCTAAAGGCATGTTGTTTTTTGCACTAAAACGCGCGACTCGTTTTTTGGGTCCACGCAAAGCCCGCGACGTCGCCGATCTTGTCGAACTCGTAGGTATTTTAGTAAGCACGGGCATCGTCTTAAAACAGAACGTTTGGGATAATCCGAAAGTGCAAGAAATTCTTCGCGAGATTTCCAATGAATTTACCACAACCGGTAAAAAGCGCTTCAAAGACGTAAGAGCTTACGTCAACAATTTCATGAACCAAGACAAAAATGACCGCCGTAAGTAGTTGTTGCCTCCCCTTTTACCCGCAGCTATAGTTTGATGATTGCGGAGGCCCATATGCAGAAATTGTTTTTAATTATTTTATTTGTTCCCTTTTTTCTTTTAGCTGAATCGGAAACTATTAAAGGGGCCAAAGCTGATATTGAAAGAGCCAAAACCGAACTGCATCAAAAAATGGAAGTTGTCGACCAGCACCTCAAAGAAGCCACTGAAAAAACCAAAGCACGCACTAGCGAGATCAAAGAACAGGCGGTTAAAGATCTTAAACTCACCCGCGACAGACTTGCTCATGAGATCGACGAGCTTAAAGATGACAGCAAAACCAACTGGAAAAAAATGAAAGAAAACCTAGCCGATTCCATCGACGATCTTTCCAAAAAAGCCAAAGCAGCGCTCAAAGATTAGCTTATCTGCCTCTGTTTTAAGCATTAAATTAAACTAATTTTATTTATTTCACTACCACCGTGGCAGTGAAAGCTCCGCTCTCATGGCTGACCGTTCTAAGGCAAATCTACTTCCACCGTGGAAGTAACTTAGGATTTTCTCCAACTAAACCCCTCAATTAGCGATAATTCTTAAGTATTTCCCACAAAAACCATTTGCTTTGCCGCGGCAAGAGACTTATAAATTTCTAGTTCCAACTCGTGTGGTGGTCGTAGCTCAGTTGGTAGAGCTCTGGATTGTGATTCCAGCTGTCGCGGGTTCAAATCCCGTCGATCACCCCAATTTTCAAAGGGTCCATACCGGACACATAGGTTACAGATTAGGTGC
>CAYPZY010000547.1:0-1951 GCA_964415155.1 uncultured Bdellovibrionales bacterium | reverse complement strand
GTTCCCGATATTTTGGCTAACGGCGGCGGCGTCATCGTCAGCTACTTTGAGTGGGTTCAAGATATCTCGGCTTTCTTTTGGGACGAAGAAGAGGTTGATCGACGATTACGAACAGCTCTTGTTAAAGCCTTCGAAAAGGTTTGGACCTTTTCTCAAGAGGGCGCGACAGACCTCCGCATGTCGGCGATGGCCGTTTCGTTGAAGCGTTTAGAGACCGCGATGTTGCTTCGTGGACTTTATCCTCGTTAATGAAACCATGGCTACTATTACCAGCTGGAATTGCGCATCAGTTAAGTGATGTTTTTCTCAAAGCCTATGGCTTTGTTCACAGTCAAAAAACCATTGAATGGAAAAGTTTCGATTGGCGCGGCCTACACTTTTCAAATCCGCTAGGAATTGCTGGCGGCGTTGACAAAGACGCGAATAACATCAAGGCCTGGTGGTCTTTAGGTTTAGGGTTTGTTGAAATTGGCACAGTCACACCTCTTCCCCAGTCACCTAATCCGGGAAAAATCATTGATCGCTCGCTGGCGCAAATGGCTCTTTGGAACAAAATGGGTTTTCCCAGTAAAGGCTTTGCCCACGTAAAAGCAAATCTCGAAAAATTACCAGGTCATCACACGCCGCTTTTCATTAATATTGGAAAAAACCGCGCCACGACCTTGGAAGACGCAGGCGACGACTACGTCAAAGGCTTAAATTTTTTTCACCAAAATGCGGATGTTTTTGTTGTTAACATCAGTAGTCCTAACACCCAAAATTTGCGGCAGTTGCAACAAATAGATAATTTAAAAAGACTTCTTGAACAGCTCGACAGCGGTTACAAAAAAGTTCACGGCAAGAAATCTAAACCAATACTATTTAAGCTTAGCCCCGACCTAGATAACCAAGAATTAGCAGATATTTTAAATCTCAGTTGTGATTTTGGCGTCGATGGTTGGATTCTTTGTAATACCACTCAGAAACGTTGGGATAAAAAATTTCCTATTGAGGGTGGTGTCTCTGGAAAACCACTCTCTCAACTTTCGGTCAAACATCTTAAAGACGCCGTCAATATTTTGGGAGCGCGTCGACAAGACAAGCTTCTGGTAAGTGTCGGTGGTGTCCTTACCCACGAGGATATCGAGGAGCGACTTCGTATCGGCGCCAATCTAGTGCAGGTATACTCAGCGTTAGTTTTTGAAGGCCTAAGTTTTTTCAAACGTTCACATCAACATTTTAAAGCGATGACAAATCTTTGAATTTTAGTTAGTATTGCCCTGATGAAAACGAAACGCTCACAGTGGATTCCCGTCGTAACCGCCCTGATCATTAAAGGGAACATGGTTCTCGTCGGCTTACGCCCAGAAGGCAAAAACTTGGCGGGACAGTGGGAATTTCACGGTGGAAAAATTGAACAAGGCGAATCACCTGAAGTAGCTCTTGAACGTGAGTTGCAAGAGGAACTTGGTATTGAAGCTGAAATTGGCGATATTGTTTTTGCTGGTACTCATTCCTATGGCGAAACTGGCATCCTCTTACTTTTTTATACCGTTAAATATTGGAAGGGTGAGCCCAAACCGATTCACCATCGTGAGCTAAAATGGGTGACGATGGATGATTTAGAACGCCTCGACATCCCTGGCGCCAATCGCAAAGTCCTACCGCATATTGTGCGATTATTACCCATGCGACATTTTAGCTGAGGCATTTCGCCTCTCGCGTTTCGGGACCATTTGCCCGAAAAAATCAAAATTCATCAGTTTTTTCATATAGTTGAAAAATTCTTCTTTATTATGTTGTGAACGCTTGTTATATCGGCGGCACTAACGATCACAACCATCCCAAAGGAGAATAGTATGAAAAAAATTTTTGCGATGTTAATTGCCGCGTCTGCTCTTAGCTCTCTTGCTAATGCAGAAAAATATGACGACAACTTTTACAAAGGATGAGAAAAATATGTCAAGCGCCT
>CAYPZY010000546.1:0-1964 GCA_964415155.1 uncultured Bdellovibrionales bacterium | reverse complement strand
TTCCATCAAATCCAATTTCCCCGTTTGGACCATAGAGTACGCTACCGACGATATCACCAAACGGCTCCCATTTTCCGAAACTGTCGGCGGCAACTCGCTGTTGCAAATGAATATAAACAAACGTCTTATCAGAAATACTCTCAACCGCCACTGCCGAAATTTTTAGAACCCGGCCGCTACTTGCGGCTCTCTGCTTCAGTGCCGAACTAATTTTTGCAAATTCGGGTGTTAAGAATAACGCCGAAACTTCTGGAGAAATGCTTTGTCGGTTTTGGTTTTCCCCTGCAAAAGCGGCAGACGAACACACTGTACCGACAAACAGGGTTAAAAAGAACAATTTATAAAACGATTTCATATGAAACCTCCATTTAAGGCTCGTTATAAATCCAGCGTTTTATAAAGTCTAACCTCTTTAATGCCCGAGATGCAGTTAGACGTCACAATTTGTGACGGCACTTCCTAATTGCACAAACGGGCGACTCTTAGCTTTTCCAGGTAGTTAAGGGCGTCATCAATAGTACGAATGTACTCGGAGCTAAAAATTCGGTTGTCGTTCTGATCGCGGTAGAAAACAACAAATCGGCCTTCGTACATGCCATCCTTTATACGTTCCAATTCACAAACCGGCGACGAGCAGTCATTGCGACCGAGCGCGGGCAAAGAAAATGCTAGAAACAACGATAGGAATAGAAACCTCATCAACCCTCCTATTTAGATTTTAACAAGATACCAATAGCGATCGCGGCCGCCACGTGTTTCAAACTATGGCCACTAACCTGCCCAGTTAAATTAAATATTTTTTCATCCTGCAGTTCAAATACTTTCGCCAAAAAATAAAATAAACTCACCCGAAACAATAAACCATCTGACAGGTGGCGAGACCTTCTAAAGGCCGCCAGCGCAAGGACGGTAAAAATCATACAGCCGCCTTGTAAAGCGATGTAAGGTTTGAGAGTGAACCAACCAAAGTGCCAACCCGTTACAGAAACTAATCCATAGCAGGAAAAGAAATAAAACGACAGTCGCCCAGCTTTAACATTTACTCTGTCGCTCACAATCAATCCGATGATAGCAGCAAAGGCAATAGTCATCGGCAAACGATCCCAAAATAAAGTCTCCGGGTTTGGGTTAAGATGAAAGTAGGAAGAGCCCATACAAGTGAGAAGACTGGCCGCTGCCAATGAACGAAAAAGTAAGCGATCGTTTCGAGTTGTCGCAAACAAGCCAAGACCACCGACAATTAAAAAAGCCAGATTGGAGATGACATCCCAAAAGTTTGCTACGCCAAAAAACTGTCTTTTATCGGCAAAGTCAAAATAAGCGATCGGGTCCTGTTCAGGCAGATGATTCCACAGCAGAAAAAATATTCCCGTGATGGCAATAAGGATCGCTATTAATCGGCGCAATCAAACCTCTGGAGCGAATCCTGAAGTAAACGTAAAGACTCTTGGTAATGCTTTTTAACAATGTCATTCTTGGAAAGTGCAACAAGGTCAGGGAATTCCAATTCAGTTTTTCGTAAGTAATTTCGCGCCCACTTCATTGCAAGCGGCAGGCAACTGGCAGCATCTCTAATATTATCAGCGCGATCCAAAATCTTTAGCTCGATCGCTTCCGTGTCTTTTTTAATTTCTTCGTAGTACTTTAACTTGAGCTCATGAATCGCTTCTTCGGGGGCGTCATCTTCCCAGGACTTCGTCAAAAGCATCACCAGCGTCACCACTCGCGGCGAAAAACTCTGCGCCAACAGCTCCTTCGTTACCGAAGTGTCCTCGACGACATCATGTAAAACTCCTGCAGCAACAGCTTCACTAGAAAGTCCAGCTTGCGCCGCTTTCTCTCCAACTCGCAACAAGTGATTGACGTAAGGATCACCACCAAATTTTCTTTTTTGGCGTTTATGAGCGTCGGCCGCATAGGTAATGGCTTTCATTATGAGAAGCAGATTCATGACCGTAGAGTAA
>CAYPZY010000545.1:0-1975 GCA_964415155.1 uncultured Bdellovibrionales bacterium | reverse complement strand
TTAAAAACATTGTCGCAATTGAATTTTTAAGCGCTTGCCAGGCTCTTGATCTTTTAAAGCCTTTGAAGCCAACAGCGGGAGTTTTGGCCGCCTATCAGGTTATTCGCAAACATGTTCCCTTTGCTGAAGAGGATCGAGTTTTTGCCGACGATATTAAAAAAATCGCTGACCTTATTGATAGCGGTGAAATTTTAGAAGCCGTAGAAAAGTCCATTGGTGAATTAGCTTTCTAGGAGTAGACGATGAGAGATATTAAGGCCCCGATCGGTTCTAAGTTAAATTGTAAAGGTTGGTTGCAGGAAGCTGTGTATCGGATGATTCAAAATAATCTCGATGCTAAGGTCGCTGAAAATCCAAATGAACTTATTGTCTATGGTGGTTTAGGTAAGGCTGCGCGTAATTGGGATTGCTTTGATAAAATTCTCGAGGCCCTAAAGTCATTAGAGGATAACGAAACTCTTCTCGTGCAGTCGGGAAAGCCAGTGGGTATTATCACTACTCATGTCGATGCAC
The DNA here is from genome assembly GCA_964415155.1 of uncultured Bdellovibrionales bacterium. Taxonomy (GTDB): domain Bacteria; phylum Bdellovibrionota; class Bdellovibrionia; order Bdellovibrionales; family SG-bin7; genus CAYPZY01. Next base: position 1,462 of record CAYPZY010000545.1, on the reverse strand, counting down.
CTCGGGTGTTGATCGCAAATTCCAATCTCGTGCCCAAATGGGCCACCTGGGAAGTGTTCAATGAACTAGATAAAAAAGGGTTGATGATGTATGGCCAGATGACAGCTGGTTCTTGGATCTACATCGGTAGCCAAGGAATTGTTCAAGGAACATACGAAACATTTGCTGAGGCTGCTCGTCAACATTTTAACGGATCTCTTAAAGGTAAATCTATTTTAACAGCTGGTCTTGGTGGTATGGGTGGCGCCCAGCCACTAGCTGGAGTTTTTGCTGGAGCTAGCGTCTTGGGAGTTGAAGTTGATTCTTCAAGAATTGAAAAACGCTTAGCCTCGGGTTATGTCGACGAAGTCTGCACCGACATTGACGATGCCATAAAAAGAATTCGTAAATACCAAACTGAGGGCGTCGCGCGCTCCATCGCCCTTCACGGTAACATGGCAGAAGTCATTCACCAGCTTTTGGCGAAAAATTTTATTCCTGATATTTTGACCGATCAAACATCGGCGCATGATTTATTAAATGGTTACGTTCCCACTGGCCTGAATATTCAGGAAGCCGCGGAGTTACGAAAACGCGATCCTAAGACTTACTTACAGCGGGCGGGGCAAAGTGTGGCAAAACATGTCGAAGGCATGTTGAAGATGAAACAAAAAGGTGCCGTCACCTTTGACTATGGAAATAACATTCGCGCTGAAGCCAAAAACTACGGAGTGCAAAATGCTTTTGATATTCCTGGTTTCGTTCCTGAGTACATTAGGCCTCTTTTCTGTCGCGGCAGTGGTCCCTTTAGATGGGTAGCTCTCTCGGGTGATCCTGAAGATATTCACGTGACCGACCAGGCTCTCAAAGAATTGTTCCCCCAAAAAACCCATTTACATAATTGGTTGAAGATGGCCGCCGAGAGAATCCACTTTCAGGGTTTGCCGGCACGCATTTGTTGGTTGGAATATGGTGAGCGTGCCAAAGCCGGTTTAAAATTTAACGAACTCGTTGCTGCCAAAAAATTAAAAGCGCCGATTGTTATTGGTAGGGATCATTTAGATTGTGGAAGTGTGGCTTCTCCCAATCGTGAAACAGAAGCGATGAAAGATGGCTCTGATGCCATCGCCGATTGGCCAATCCTTAACGCTCTTACTAATTGTGCATCGGGTGCTACCTGGGTAAGTTTCCATCATGGCGGTGGAGTCGGTATGGGTTATAGCTTACATGCAGGGCAAGTTATTGTTGCTGACGGAACTGAGCAGGCCGCAAAACGTTTGCAACGCGTTTTAACCAATGATCCAGCTCTTGGTGTAATGAGGCACGTTGACGCCGGCTATGATGATGCAGCCAAGATCGCACGCGAAAGAGGCGTGCGCACATTGTGGCTTGATTAATCTAAATCAAAAGTTATAATTTTGTCTGCGGAGTTTAAAAATCGAACAAAGACATCCCGGTGAAAAAGGCAGACTTTGGCCCCTCG
>CAYPZY010000544.1:0-1979 GCA_964415155.1 uncultured Bdellovibrionales bacterium | reverse complement strand
AAGAAGGCACTCCGCAACCTGTAGTCGCCTCGCGCGGCCCGGCCTCTATTCCTAGTAATCGGGTAAACAACGAAGCCAGCAATAAGGAAGATCCTGCGCAAGTAGAAGAGAAGTTTGCTAAGGCTTCTCCTCGGGACTCTCTTGCGTCACAAGAAAGCGGCGGCGTTAATTTGTTCCATTTGTTGAAGAAGGTTGAGATCGCTTTAGTGACGGGAGACAAAAATACACTGCAAGTGGCTCTCAACGATTTAGATGACGCTCATTCGCAAGTAGTGCTGACTCGTTCGGAGCTTGGCTCTAGGCTAATGAACCTAAATTCGACAATGGAGAGTCTGTCGAAAGCCAAAGTTGATAACAAGGCGGCGATTTCTCAACTCGAAGATGAGGACATGTTCAAGGCAGTTTCCGATGTGAACAAAGCTGAGAGTACACTAAAAGCCACATTGGCGACCTCCTCAAAATTAATTCAACCAAGTCTCCTTGACTTTCTTAAGTAGTAGGACTAGCTAAAGCTTCTTTACGCAATTACCGTTAGATGGGTAACCTGTTGACGTGTAACCAGAAGCGAAGGAGTTGCTATGCTGGTTCTAACTAGAAAACTCGGCGAATGTATAGCGATAGACGATCATATCAAGATCAGAGTCGTGCAGATTAAGGGTAAACAAGTTCGCCTGGGTATAGAAGCACCTAAAGATACAAAAATTCACAGAGAAGAAGTCTATTTAGCCATTCAGGCACAAAATCAAGAGTCAGTGAATGTCAGTTCTGACAGTACCCGCGCTCTCAAAGACTTGCTCAAAAAAGACTCATAGCTTCAACGATAAAATACGTTTTATAAATTCTATTGACCTAGCCCAAGGCCTCGGTTCAAGCTTATATAAGGCAGCATTTTAGCTTTAACCAAATTAGGATTTGCTGGGTCTTAAGTACAGAGGCATTCTATTCTTTAGGGGGTCATGGATGCAGATTCAAACGTCGAGGTTCGGAAATGTAGAACTCGATCAGGAAGATATCATTGAGTTCCCCGAGGGAATTCTTGGTTTCAACTCGCTTCGCAAGTTTGTTCTCCTTGATGATCCTACCGACGAAATTTTTGCTTGGCTGCAAAGCTGTGAAAATCCTGCCATTGCTTTTCCCATTTTAGAACCCCAACTTTTTGCTCCCAAATATGGTTTTCAGTTAGCCCGTCGTGATCTTGAAGCATTGCAAATGCAAAACGGTGAAAAGTACCATTGCTTTTGCATCATCACTATTCCTCAGGACGCTCGTCAAATGACTGCGAACCTTAAAGCTCCGGTCGTAATCAATGCAAAAAAGCGTCTTGCTCGTCAGTGTGTTTTACAAGACAACTCTCTAGCGATTCGTGAGCCGATCTTCGCGCACTTGCAACAAAGATTTGTTCAAAGTCCACAGCAGCCAATCAAGAGCCGTGTCGTCGACTCTGGTATGACTATTCGTTTGAGTGATAGTAAGCCTACGAAGGTTGCCGAAGTTTAGTTTTCGCTACTGATATTTTTCGAATGGCAGCTTGAGTTGCCGATAAAATTTACCGCTGCGCCAGCGTATAGAAAATCCTTTCAGTGAGTTTGTATGTCGACAGAAACGAAACCGCATTCAGCGGACTTAGCTTTAGCTCGTAAAGCAATAAACCACCATCATCGTTAAATAAACCGGGCGGGAAGCGTAGATTCGATAAAGACGGTTTTGCAATTTCATTTCCTACTCCAAGTGACAAATGGTTATACAGATGGACCATTTATGACCCTAACCCGACATTAAGCTCTAATTAGCATAAGGGCGGCCAAACATTTAGCTTTCAATGGTAAGTTATTTCAAAGCCCGTGCCGACATCTCAAAAGATTCGACAAAATAAATATTGGAGAATATAAGGGCAGACTTCGATGGAGGTCTGTCTTGAAATCATTTTTATTTATTATTAGCTTTTTAGGTTTTTCTACGACCCAAGCAGCGGAATTACT
>CAYPZY010000543.1:0-1986 GCA_964415155.1 uncultured Bdellovibrionales bacterium | reverse complement strand
TCTTTCGGCACTACCTCTTAAAATCAAAGATGGCGACTCCGGTCCTGTGCGCGCTGCACTTTGGGATCTTAATGTCCTCACGGATTACCTGAAAAGTTTATAGGTTGTTGAATTTTTTCTACGACAATTTCTGTACACTTTTGTCAGAATAGCGTTTTTGCGTTGCGAGGGGCGATTTGACACCGTTTTTCTGGCATTTAAAATGCTATACCGACTCTTCGTGGAAACGTTTTTTTTCAGGAGGTATAAATGAAAAAAATGTACTTATTAATTGGTGCTGTTCTTGTTCTTTCTACTGCAGCGCAAGCGCAATTCCGCGGCGGTCGCGGTGGCTTTGGCGGCGGTTGGGGTAATGGCGGCTTTGGTGACACTGAAGTCTTAACAATGTCTTGTGATAGCAACGGCTATCAACATAATCGTTGTTACGTTAACGAAGGAAGAATCGTTAATGTTTCTCTAGTTAGGCAGAAGTCAAATGCCAGCTGTAATTTTGGCAGCGACTGGGGTTACGATAGTAATGAGGTTTGGGTTTCTAATGGTTGCCGCGCTGATTTCCGCGTAGTTGTAAAAACTAGAGGTGGTGGTCATGGTGGTGGCGGTCACGGCGGTGGCGGTGGCGGTCATGGTGGTGGCGGTCGTCCAGATACTTTCCAAGTTTCCGTTACTTGTGAAAGCAATGGTTACCAACACAACCGTTGTTACCTTAACCAAGGTAGAATCGTTAGTGTTTCTCTCGTAAACAAAAAGTCCAAAGCTTCTTGTAATCAAGGTAGCGACTGGGGTTACGATAGAGACGAAATTTGGGTTTCCAATGGTTGTCGCGCTGATTTCGTAGCAACTGTTAGAAACTAACGTTTATTGACGGGATTCCTGTAATTGGAGTCCCGTTTTTTTTAGTAATTAAACTTTAATTTTTGAACGAGTTCTTGCGGAAGTTCAGGCCTGACTGATTTAGGAATAAAGAATGTCGTCAAATTAAAGAAATCCGTAAAAATCTTATGCTTTTCTGCGGCCTGCAGTAGGTAATCATGTCCCGAAGATCCACCAGTCCCAATTTTTTTTCCCAACATTCTATGTGCTAAAAGCGAATGACGATGGCGCCATGAAGTAAAGTTCTCATCAATTTGTGTGAGATTTGTCAAAAATCGAAATGGTAAATATATTGCCGGCTGATCTCGGTAGAGGAAAATGAAAAGCGCCGCTTGTAGAGCCTTTAAGGACAATCGCCAATGCCCTTGTTTTTGCAATTCCGCGTACTTATCTTTGTCGAAGATAGCGGCAAAGGTTCTAAGGTTATTATCGATCATTTGCAGGTTAGCATCGACTTGTTCTTTGGATAAGTAAGAGTTAGTGCGAACAACGTCCTTTTCTTTTTCAAAAAGATTTTCTACGGCTTGGCGGTAGCTCTGCCAAAAATTAAAGTTTTGTGTCTCCAAAAATGGCGTACGTTCGAGCCAGCTTTCAACCAAATCAAAAAGACTTTTTTGCTTTTCCACATCTTGTATCTGTTGGCGCTGGGATTCGGTCAAATGCTGGCGATAAGGTGTATTACCGAGTTTGATTCGAGAATCTAAATGAAGCCCCAACTTATTTTCAATCAAGCGATTTTGAAAACTCTGAAAACCACTCGAGGGAAACAAAAAGTCACGGAACTCCAGAAAATCCATTGGCGTCATCGTTTCCAGAATTGGAATTTGCCTTACCAGTAAATCCTGAATTTGAATAATGCGATCTAGTCGCGCAACTGCCAAAGATAAATCACTCTCATCAACATATTTTTTACTAAAGATGGTTTGAATTGAGTCTATCTCAGTTAAAATTTGCTTAAACCAAAGTTCATACGTCTGGTGAACGATGATGAAAAGTGTTTCGTCATGGACCGCACTTTTATATTCTTGACTCTTAGGCTTTTGCGCCCCTAAGAGCTGATCTATACAAAGATAATCATGATAGTGAAGTGGTGGATATTTGCCCATAGGGAAGCCT
>CAYPZY010000542.1:0-1986 GCA_964415155.1 uncultured Bdellovibrionales bacterium | reverse complement strand
GGAAATGCATCAAGTTCATGAGAGTCAATAAGGGCTGTTTTAAAACGCGATTGTTCCGACCGAAGCATTTCTTTAAAAACCAAATGATAGACGTTATCATTTTTTTCTAACCGGGTGGTCCACTCACCAAAACCTAAGTTGATTTCCCAAGGGTAGGCAAAACCATTGACCAGGCTATTTCTTTGATCGCGAAGCCCTTCACCATCTTTGTTTACGAAAACTAATTGCTCGCGGAGCGTGTTTCGCAACCGACAAAGGTTTAAATTTAGTTTTCTGGAAACCTCTTGGCCACGCGGATACTCTTTTAGATAAACAAGAATGTGCAGCCCTGCAAAAATGAATTGGTCGTGAACGAAGCCACCGCCACCACCGCCACTTTCAGTTCCAAAAACTTCGGCGGCCATTTCATCTCGTGTTTTTGCTGCAGCCGGAGTCTGAGACAACAGCAATGCCAAGGCTGGCAAAAAACAGAGAAACTGAGCCATTTTTTGTCGTCTAAACATAGTTAAACCCTATTAGCTGCTGCTGGATATATAGCGCAAGAAGAAATGCAATCCGCATTCCCTTCAAACTTTAAAAATATCTATCGCCATGGCGTAAACCGCTTCTTCTTTAGAAGGCCCGATAATATTCCTGGCATTGACGATTGCCTTTAAAAACAATTCTCGTATCTCATTAAAGTCAGATTCAGCAATGGCGAAAACATTCGAATAGTGAAAATCCTCCGGGAGATTCTTTTCAACCGATTGCAAAACCTGACTTCGCCAATTGATGTGGTGACTGTGAATTGCCACCGATTCTTTGTCGAGATGGATGCGCTTTTTGGTATGCTGATATTTACCATTTTTGTTTTCAATCAAACCCGATTCCATTAAAAAATGGATGACGTCCATCACGATTTTTAGAGGTAAATGGAGATGTTCCGCTACCCTACCTGGATTTTGATACTCGGGGATCGACAAAATCACATGAATGGCTGAATAAAACCAAGCGCTGTAATATTTGTGAATCACGGTTTCAGGAAGTTCATCAATTTCCCTAAGGCGTTTTTTTAGATTGTATCTGTGCCGACGCATTTCCTTAATGTCTTCAAAGAAGAATTCTCTGAGAGCTGTCGTCCCAGCGCGCGCATACTCTACCAACAAAATAAAATATTTTGCTTCCAATTTATCATGGACAAAAAAGTGATTCACAAGATGCGCTTGCTCTAGCGTAAAATGAGGCTTGCCGTTTAATACCTGTGATAGATAAGACTGCTGGCAACCGACGTAATTAGATAATTTGAGGCGCAAACCTTTAGTGACCTTGCTGTCTTCGTGGATACGTTCGGCAAGGTAAATCTTGTAATCTTCAAATTTAAAGATATCGGCAATCACAGTAAATCCAAATGCTTATAGCAAATTTATTTTAAAATAAAAATATTATATATTATTTAATAAATTAAATCTACTTGTTTTTGACCGACAGATTTATGATGGCCATCTTTACAAGGAGTACCCATGAAAAATGTTTTGGTCATTGTTTCTACGGTTTTACTGACGATTGCCAGCGCTGCCGCTGACGACGCTTTCACTCGCGCCAGCTCAAAATGTCGCGACGAAGACCACAAGGAGGCCTGCCAAACAGGGATAGCATTTATTGCCTCGTACCTTCAGCCGCTTGGAACACAAGAGGCAGTGAGAGTTTCGCATATCATGTGCGTAAGCACTTTCGATAACCGGAATTTAGACGTGAAAATTGCCAAGCGCGCCGCCTGTCACTACGGAGTGGGTTTATATCTCGCGAGCTTAAATCAGTCACCACTGTGAGAAATGCAAGGGGTGTTCACCAACACCCCTTCTCGGTAAAGACCTTACGGGACCGTCATAGTAAACAATTCATTCGGTCCTGACCAACAAGTATATAGGAAGACTTGGGCGTTGTCGGCGGTTGAAATTCCACTCACATCCATACACTTATCATTAACTCGTGAATGAATTTTTTGTT
>CAYPZY010000541.1:0-1988 GCA_964415155.1 uncultured Bdellovibrionales bacterium | reverse complement strand
GCCTCTCTTCAACAGTTTACCAAGGAAGATCTTTCTCAGTGGGCCAGTGTTTGGTTAAAGGAAGCGGGTGTCGACCAGGTAGCTGTCGTTCCGCAATGTGAAAAGAATAGACTGCAAAATCTAAAAATAACTCTTAGTTCTGCGACCGCTTCATGGCGGCCACACATGCTAGAGGTCGCACTTCTTCATCTTAAAAACAAGAAGCTTGTAACTGGTAAGATTGTTCCCGTAAAGTTGGTGGGGGATATCACCGAAGTTGAAGTCAATGAGCCGTGTCCCGACGCGATTGCGGCCAACTACAATGATCACGACTATATTAAAAATCAAATTGACGAAAAGACCCTTGATAAAATCAAGACCTCCCTTGTTGATATTGCTGATCCCCTTACTCGCAAAATGTTTTGGAGCTCCCTATGGCAAATGGTCCGCGACCAACAGATTTCGCTTCATGAATACGCTGAGATTTTTCGTCGTCACATTGAAAAAGAAAGTGACTTAGATATTCTTGAAAGTGTTATCCCCACCGTCACCGGCGGTCGCTTTAATGAATTTAACTCCCTTGCCTTCTACATGCCAACGACCACGGAGGAACAAAAATCCCTGTACCTGAATCTCATCACTTATATTGAAAATCTCTATTGGAAAAAGTTCCAGGCCGCTCAAGCTAACAGTAACTCCAAAAAATTTTGGTTCGACAACTACGTCGTTATTGCGCAGACACCCGAAGCCATGACTCGTCTCCAAAAAATATTGTCAGCGAAAACTCCTCTTATAAAACTCACTATCGATCAAGATCGTCGCTGGGATATGTTAGGAAAAATGTGTCGATTTAGCCCTGCTTCTGTGCAGGAGATTCTTCAGCAAGAATCTCAGCGTGATCGTTCTGAGCGTGGGATACAGATGTTTATGGCTTGCTCTTCTGCAATCCCAGACAAAACATCTAAACAAGAATGGTTGACAAAAATTTCTGACCTTCAGTCGCCACTCTCCTATTCTCAACAGCGAGTAATAATGAAAAACATCTTTCCTCCCGAACAGAAATCACAACGTCAGGAATTCGCGGAAAACTTTTTTAGTTTAATTGACTTACAATACGATAAACGTGACCTGCAGTTCCTCGAGTCGTTCGCCGAGAGGCTCGCACCTAGCGTTTGTAACGCCAATAGCTTCCAACGAATCAAAACCTTTGCTCTTCAGAACAAAAACTTGCCTTATCCCGTTCGTCGCGAACTCCTAATTAGTGCGCAAGAAAATGAACGGTGCTGGCGAATCCAAGAACTTGCTGCAAAAACTCGCTGATTATTTCGGTAGCTCCATGAGTTTTTGTTTTATTAAATTATCTAGTTTTTTCAAATAGATAGCATTCTGTTTTTACAGCCCATCCGTTCACTTTCAAGGCAGGGTTTTGCGTTGAATCTTATGTCGCAAAATTTTTTTTAAACTTTTTTAAAATATTTTTTTAATCCCTATTGACCTCGGTGAAAACCTTCTATAGAAGTTATTACTCCTTAAAACAATCGCTCTTTGAAAACTAAATAGCAGATGAGATTTTTATGGGCCCACAACAAGGCCACAAGCTTTGTTGATGGAAGTTTTGAATTGAGTTTAAGAAATGTTTATCATTTCGCTAGAAATGAGAATTTTTCAGTTTAACTGGAGAGTTTGATTCTGGCTCAGAACTAACGCTGGCGGCGTGCCTAATACATGCAAGTCGAACGGGGAAGTGGCTTCGGCCATTGTACTAGTGGCGCACGGGTGAGTAATGCATAGATAATCTGCCCTTCAGTGGGGAATAACCAGTCGAAAGATTGGCTAATACCGCATGAGACCACAGGGACTTCGGTCCTAGGGGTTAAAGGCTTCGGTCGCTGAAGGATGAGTTTATGTGGGATTAGTTAGTTGGTGAGGTAAAGGCTTACCAAGACGATGATCTCTAGCTGGTCTGAGAGGATGATCAGCCACACTGGAACTGAGACACGGTCCAGACT
>CAYPZY010000540.1:0-1990 GCA_964415155.1 uncultured Bdellovibrionales bacterium | reverse complement strand
GAATTCCTCTGCCACTGCAACAGGAGGAAATTTCTAGCATCGTTTTTTTATTATTACGATAATTCTCCAAGGCCTTTTGCCCTTTTGGAGACTCAGCATCTTCGTTTAAGGCTTGCGCTATCGGATAAGGTTTATAATATTGGCGATCTTTAAACGATGATATGCGAGTCATTAGTTCTTTGCTTGCAAAACCTGTGTTGTATTGGACGGCTGTCGAAGAATCCAATTTCAAATAACGTAGTTCATTTGGAGAATTACCCTTAAAAAGTAACGCGAATCCGCCGGCATCAACATCTTCCCGATAAAGACCGCGCTCACGCATGATAAGTGTTTCTGGTTCGCCATTGGCTCTAAATTTTGCTTCTTGGTAGAGTGTTGAAAATCTTCCCATCTTTCTTTCGGCGCTATAACCGTCTTCGGTGCACTGAGCGTTCCATTGTGACTGAACATTCCCTTCATAAAGTTCTTTCGCATTCTTGCAGAGCTCAGGGTCTTGATTGAGTGCGTCCTTTTGTTTTTCCCAATCGAGCTCGAGGAAATTATAAAACGCATCCGTTTTTCCCGAAACTGGCTGGCAATCTCCGTCGCGTTCGGTGAATTTGTTTAGGTAGGCCTCTTCACAAACCCCTTCGGTATAGAACACGGCCGCACTGGCATCCTTGACATCATTTGCAAGTGCGATTCCCGCCGTGACGGGAACGACGTGAGCTCCAACTTTCGCGGCAAGTATTCCGCTCGCCTTAGCACCAGTACGCCATGCAATCGGCGGGTGCAAATGTTTGAGCATTTGTCCGCGTCCCTTTCGTTCCAATTGGTCAGCAGCTAGTTTTGCTTCGTTAACATCTATATTTTTTGCGAGTTGATAGTAGTTCCTGACTTTCTCTTTGACTTCAACCAAGGTTAGCGGACTTAAACGATCTATATCATCAATGAGTTTCGTAAATCCACTGGCTTGCGCGGGTGACAACGAATTTCCGGAAATGGGTTTGAAGGAAGCAATTTCTCTTTGCAACCTCTTTAAATCCTGCAGACGAAGATTGTGGCTCGGATCTGCGTTTCTAGCGATGTTCTCGCTGATTTTGTCGAGCTGTTCCTGCGACAAACCAAATTGCTCTAAAAGCTCTTTCTGCTTCTGTAAGGACAACTCATTGCTACCGTGAGCTAGTTCTCGAAGCTTATGAGTTTGCGCATCAACTTCGCTCTCGGCTGTCATGAAGGCAGGAGGCCCAGCTTTTAGTTTGGCGATATGTTCGTTGTAAATGCGCTCACGAAACTTAGCTTTTTTAACGGGATCACCTTCATCGATATAGCTTTGAGCAAGATTTTGGAATCCATCAATGTTGTACTTACCATCGACCATGGCTTTAAATTTTCGGTCAAAGATACGATCGGCCATGAAGCTTGTGTATTTTGGGTCTGTTTCGGTGAGAAATTCCGGCGATCTCATTTTTTCATTTTCAATGGCCATATTAAGATGCCGTTCTATGTCTTTGTATAGTTCAGTATGGAGTGAGCCAAGTTTGAGGTCGCCGCGAACACTTTTTAGTCTTTCTGAAAAAACTCCTGTTGCCGTATAAGCCCCGAGTGACATGCCGGCGCGTTGGGCTCGATTTATACCTTTTCCATCAACCTGAATATAGAATGAATTACAACTGTCATACTCGTTCTCCAACTCACAGGTCAGAGCTTTGCCAAGATCCTCCACCTTCTCTTGGGACATATCGCATGAGTTCTGGGCGTCAACTATTGGGGAAAAGAAAAGTGTATAGATGAACACAAAAATAATTAGCGCCATTGCCGATCACCTTTACACTCGTCACTATCTTTTTTCCTGCTAGCATATTGCTGAGCAAATTTTTCGCCGACGCATCGACCAACGTGTGCTCCCAATTGAATTCCCGTTGTTAAAGCTCTGATTTTCTGCGGAACTGCGGCCTTGTTTAGGCATGTTAAGGTCATGCCCTGGGTGGCACTTATACGCTCCTTTTGG
>CAYPZY010000539.1:0-1997 GCA_964415155.1 uncultured Bdellovibrionales bacterium | reverse complement strand
ACCACTTTCAGCTCGAAGCCGGTTACTTTTTCGCAAGCAGCAACAACATCCCGTACTGAAAAACCGTTTTCACTTCCTAGATTAAAAACCTCCCCTTGATTTAACTTTAGCTTTTCAAGAGCAAGAACATGAGCACGCGCGAGATCGACAACATGAATATAATCTCTAATGCACGTACCGTCAGGCGTAGAATAATCCGTACCAAAGATCCTTACTTTTTCGAGCGGATCATTTGCGGCCTGCAAAATTCTGGGAATGAGGTGGCTTTCGGGATGGTGATCTTCACCAATGCTACCGTCAGGTGATGCACCCGCGACATTGAAGTAACGTAAAATGACATAGCCCAACCCGTAAGCGCGATTGAAATCGCTAAGTGCCATTTCCACCATCATTTTAGAGCGCCCGTAAGGGTTGATCGGGGAAAGCTCAGCCCGTTCTTCGATTGGTGTAGATTGGGGATTTCCATAAACGGCAGCAGTAGAAGAAAAAACAAACTTCTTAACTCCGTCGCTACACATCACATTTAGGAGCTTCAATGTATTAACAAAGTTATTGCGGTAATACTTCTGTGGGTCGATGACGCTTTCTGCAACTTCTATATTGGCAGCAAAATGCAGTACTGACTCAATCTTATAAGACTGAAAAATCTCGTGGACCAATTTCTCATCCCCGCTATTACCCTCAATAAATCTTGCTCTGCGATCCACGGCCTGACGATGACCGTTTGACAGATTATCAAGAACTATAACATCGTGTCCGCTATTAATTAGATCTCTGACAGTATGACTGCCAATATACCCTGCACCACCGGTAACTAACACATTCATGGTAGCCTCTCACTTACAGCGGCGGCTGGCTGAAGTGTGGCCAACCGTCACCGACATTTTTAGTTAAACAAATTTTGGCTAAATCCAAGGACTCGCCAATAACAACGTGCATATCGAGATAACGATAAGTCCCCAAGCGTCCGATGAAAGTCACATTTCTTTCGTTGTGAACAAGTTTGATATAATTCTGAAGTAAGATCTTATCGTCATTGAGTCGCAAAGGATAATAAGGAGTGTCTCCGGGTTCACACAATTTGCTGTACTCGCGAAAGCAAACTGTCAGTTCGTGCTCTTCCCAAGGTGTAAAATGTTTATGTTCGGTAATACGTGTATAAGGAACTTCAGGTTCACAATAATTAATAACCGCATTACCTTGAAAGTCACCAGACTCATCAAAGCGTTCGAAGCGGAGGCTGCGATATTGAAGACGTCCCAAAGAATATTTAAAGTAAGCGTCAATAGGACCGCTCCAAAATAAATGCGCGTATTCGCTTTTCTGCTGAGGATCCAGAGATTCACTCAGTCTAATTTCAATATTATCGTGATCTAAGATACGTTCGACAATTTTGGTGTATCCGTCATAGGGAATACCTTGATATTTCTGATTGTAATAATTGTCATCGTAATTAAAGCGAACTGGTAGTCTCTTAAGAATTGATGCCGGCAACTCCTTTGGCTCAACTCCCCATTGCTTCTTGGTGTAACCATAAAAAAAAGTTTCGTAGAGGTCGCGACCTAAAAAGTGGAGAGCTTGCTCTTCAAATGTTTGTGGATCTTTAATACTTCGATCTCCTAGCGATCCGACAAAATCCCTTGCTTGTGCCGGGCTTAGGCTTTTTTTAAAAAACTGATTTATCGTCAAAAGATTTATCGGCAACGAAAAAACACCTCGCTTAGTGACCGCTTTCACCCGATTCACATAGGGACCAAATTCTCCCCAGCGATTGACATATTGCCAGACATCTTCTCGACTCGTGTTGAAAATATGCGGGCCATAATGATGGATCATGACGTTTGTCTTTTGATCACGAGTCGTATGACAATTACCTGCTATATGCTCTCGCTCGTCAAACACTGTCACTTGGTAATTTCCGCTCTCAGCAAGTTCCCGGGCAAGCACTGCGCCGGCGAATCCTGCTCCCGCGATGGCAATTTTCTTCTTCACAGTTC
>CAYPZY010000538.1:0-2000 GCA_964415155.1 uncultured Bdellovibrionales bacterium | reverse complement strand
CCGTGCACTTTTCGATGAGCACGTTTAAACGCGCGAGCGCCCATTGATCAAGTGGCATAAGTTCACTATATTTTATTGAATCCTTTTTAGGATCAAAGTCGGAGATATTTCCCAATAAAAATCTCATGGTATTGCGAAAACGTCGGTAGGTTTCAGACAAACGCACGAACATCTCGTCGCCACAGGTGAGATCTTGAGTGTAATCCTCATAAGCCGTAAAAAGTCTTAAAATTTCAGCGCCACTTTTCTTAATGACGTCCTCGGGCTTCACAACGTTACCCTGACTCTTACTCATTTTTTTACCTTGAATATCATTCACGAAACCATGAGTGACAAGTGCTTTAAACGGCGAAACCCCTTTGGCAGCGATTCCCGTTAGCAAACTTGTTTGAAACCAACCGCGATGCTGATCGCTTCCTTCAAGGTAAATATCAGCTGGGAAGGAAAGTTGGTCTGTATGATGCGCGAGTGCTGAATGCATTATGCCGCTATCAAACCACACGTCCAAAATATCTAAACCTTTTTTAAAGTTCTTGCCTTTACATTTCGCGCATTCTAACTGACCGACAAGATCCTCTACTTTATTTTCAAAATAAGTTTCGATGCCAGCATCGGCTTCCATTTTATCCGCGACTTTATCCATCAGCTCTGCGGAAAACTGAGCTTCGCCACACTTTTCACAGTAAAATACTGGGATCGGTACGCCCCACATACGCTGCCGGCTCAAACACCAATCTGGTCGGCCCTCTACCATCGAAGTTAATCTATTCACTGACCAGTCAGGAGTGAAACGCACATCTTTAATTGCTTTAAGAGCTTCTTTACGAACATTGAAGCCATCGCCATCCATGCGAATGAACCATTGCGGAGTGGCTCTGAAAATGAGAGGCGTTTTGGAGCGCCAACAATGGGGGTAGCTATGTTCAATTTCTTTAAACGCAACTAAGTGATTGCTCTTTTTAAGGCGTTCAACAATTTTAGGATTTGCATCGAAAATGAAAACACCCTTATATTCGGCGAAATCATCAGTAAACTTTCCTGCTTCATCGACAGGACTTAAAATCGGCAAACCATATTTTTGTCCCACAACATAGTCAACTTGCCCATGACCAGGAGCTGTGTGTACAACGCCCGTGCCGGCATCAGCAGTGACATGATCACCAAGAATGACAGGAGAGTGGCGATTTATAAATGGGTGTTTAGTTTTAACCCCTTCGAGTTCACTCCCTTTTTTTGTCGGACCTGGCTGTAAACTAATTCCGGTGTCTTTGGCAAAAGAATCATGGAGCTCACGAGCCATAATCCAAATCTCCTCACCAGCATCATAAGCCTCATAAGTAAAATCAGGATTAAGTGATATCGCAAGATTCGCTGGCAAGGTCCATGGAGTTGTCGTCCAAATGATGAAAGCCGCAGGTTTTTTGAAAGCACCAAAGGGTGTCTGCTTTTCGTCGAGGTAAAATTTCACATAAATCGAGGGACTTTTGTGATTGTGGTATTCGACTTCAGCTTCAGCCAAGGCTGTTTGTAAAGCCCAACACCAATAAACAGGTTTCTCACCACGGTACAAAACACCACGACGATAGATCCGTGCGAGCTCGCGCACTTCTTCTGCCTCGTAGTCTTTATCGATGGTTTTAAATGGATGTTCCCATTCCGCAAGGACACCTAATCGTTCGAACTGTTCCGATTGAACCTTCACCCACTTATTGGCTTCTTGCCGACAAAGATCGCGAACTTGTTTTGCAGAATATTCTGCGCGCTTAGGGCCAAGTTTTTTATTTACTTCATGCTCAATCGGCAAGCCATGACAGTCAAAGCAGGGAATAAACGGGGCCGAATAACCCGACATATTTTTATACTTTAAGACAATGTCTTTTAAAGTTTTGTTAAGAACATGACCAATGTGAATGCCGCCGTTGGCGTATGGTGGTCCGTCGGGCAAAGTAAATTTACCTTTGTTCGAATTTTGTTCGACCATTTTGTGATAAATTTTTTGG
>CAYPZY010000537.1:0-2004 GCA_964415155.1 uncultured Bdellovibrionales bacterium | reverse complement strand
GGTCCAATGGCCAAGGCCGCCGGAATGGCGCCGGCAATAGTGGCGATTGAAGTCATTAAGATTGGTCGTAAGCGAATAGGACACGCCTTACTCAATGCTGACTTGACGTCTAAACCTTCATGGTTGCGAACCTGAGTGGTAAAATCGACTAGCAAGATAGAATTCTTTTTAGCGATACCCATTAAAAGAATTAAACCGATCATGCTATAAATGTTAAGTGACTGATTAGTTATCCAAAGGCCAATGAAAGCGCCAACAACACTAAAAGGCAAAGCCGTCAAAATTGTTAGTGGATGAATAAAACTATTAAACTGCGCTCCAAGAATCATGTACGCAACAAACAATCCCAACATCAAGGCAAACAGCAAACCACCAAATGATTCACCAAAAGTTTGCGCGCCACCACTGATGCGCATGGTGTAACCTACCGGCAATAGTTTATTGGTAATTTCTTCGGCCTTCTCTAAGGCTTGCTTTTGTGAAGCGCCAGGAACGACGTTAGCGTACACAGTAACAGCTCGCTGGCGATTGAGCCGCGAAATGCTTTGCACAGTTGGTTCTTCGACAATATTCACCACGCTAGAAAGAGGGGTGAGATTGCGCGCTTGATTGCGCAAATCCAGGCGGCTAATTCGTTTCACTAAATCTTTTTCATCAGACTCAAGCTTAACCCGTACATCGTAGCGGTGACCACCCTTGGAATACTGACCCACCTTGGTGCCGCCGATCATGGCATTAATAGTTTCTCCAGCGGTTGCTAAATTAAGCGTGTACTGAGAAACTTTAACTCGGTCAGGAATGATTTTTAATTCGGGCATCCCTACTTTATAATCAGTATCAATGTCGGCAATTAGTTTTGTTTTCGACAACTCATCCATGGCTTGAGTGACAAGCTTTCCCAAAGTGTCCCAGTCAGGGCCTTGAATAGTAAACTCGACAGGAAACCCGCGAGAGGTCGTTAGTCCACGCATTGCAAAGTCCTGAACGACGGCGCGAAAGCCCTGAATTTCTTTTAATTTTTTTCGTGTGACTTGCATAAACTCATGTTGGCTCAGTTCATGCCCCAATTCAGGATCTTTGCCACGCTTGCCTTTTGGCTTCATCGTCACAAAACAAAATGCGCTGTTAACATCACCACCGTATAGCGAAGTTCCCACGTTCACATAGTAACGTTCGACTTCGGGACGCGAAGCCAAATACTTTTCAACGAGTTGCATTTTTTCATCAGTGTATTTGAGAGAAGAGCCGATCGGGGCGGTGCCGCGAATGGCAAAGCGACTTTGATCTTCGGGCGGCAAAAATTCTTGGCGCAGATTTAAATAAGAAATGCTACCGACAATAGCAATGGCCAAAGTTAAGAGCAAAACTCTTGACGGTTTTTGTAAGGCCATCTCTAAAGTTCTAGAATACATTTGGGTAAGCTTTTTTAGGGTCTCATCAACCCACTGGATGATTGGTGCCCCCCATCTATTGTGGCTATCCCGGTGTGAATCAAAAATAGCAGCGCGCATAGGCGTGAGAGTTACGGCTTCTAGTAACGAAATCATTACCGCCACCGTCATGCCAACGCCGAACTGAAAGAAGAATCGACCAATGAGACCATGCATGAATGCGACTGGCAAAAAGATAGCCACGACCGAAATGCTGGCGGCAATGGCTGCAAAGGTAATTTCGCGAGAACCATCCAATGCGGCGACGACTCTAGTTTTTCCCATTTCTTTGTGACGAACGATATTTTCAAGAACCATGATCGCGTCATCAACGACAATGCCGATTGCTAAATTCAGAGCTAAAAGAGTGAAGGTGTTAAGAGTAAAACCAAAAAAATAAAAAATGGTAAATGAACCGACAATAGACACAGGAATGGCCATCAGCACGTTAAATGTCGACGACCACGACCCTAAAAACGCCCAACACACTAGACCTGTTAAGAGAGCCGAAAGAAAGATAGTAAAGACCAAATCGTCAACGGCCTCTTGAATAAATTTAGTGCTGTCAAAGTTA
>CAYPZY010000536.1:0-2021 GCA_964415155.1 uncultured Bdellovibrionales bacterium | reverse complement strand
AGGCTTCAGCTTGTCGTTTTAATTCAGCGTCTCTTTCGGTGAGAGTTTCGATTTGCAACGCAATCGCTTGGGATTTCTTAGTTAAACGATCAAGTTCAGAAGTCACTTTATTTTCAGGTTTTAGATTTTGGGCCGCCGCCAGAAGGCCTTCGGTTACTTCTTTATCCAAGAGAAAGGATTTAACCGCTTGCCACACGGCAGGCTCGATCTTCGCCGCTTGGATTCGATGGAGTTCACATTTAAGTAATTTTTTTGATAACGATGCCTGATTTTTTGTAAGCCACGAGTGCTCGTAGTAAGGGAACTTTCCATTTCTGCCGTGAGCGGATTTCCCAGCCATGCGATCACCGCAGGCCGCGCAATAACAAACCCCGGAAATCGTAAAAGGATAACGTTGATCAAGATGCGTTCTTTTACGGTAGCGGTTGGCTGTTAAAAGTTTTTGAACTCTTGCAAATGTCACTTCATCAAGAATTGGCTCGCCTTTGAACAATTGGTAGAATGGTCAGGGCAAATTAAACCTTATAAATTGGGTGAAATGGTTTTAAGTGAAGAAAAAAATGCAGCCGGAGATCTGACACAAAAAATTGAAATCAAGCTGGATGATGCTGGTGAATGTTCGAAAAGAAAACTAGCTTCTTCATGCTTACCCGTTGGATTACATACAGAAAATCCCGCCCTTTTCTGCAATATGACCCTATCTGGATGCACTGAAACGACCTTAAATAAGATGGTTTTAGTTAAATGATATAGCCTTTTTTCTGACAAAAATGCGCCTTTCCCTGTTAGTCCATTCAACACGATCGGCTTCTTTCTCACAAAATTTGATTGAAGAACTGTGTCTCATCTTGAGACCTAATTAAAGCTATATAGTTTTATTTGTTTTAAGAGTCTCATGATGAGAACACCCCTGTTATTTGGCATTCTGGATTTTAGTTTGCATTTGAAATCAATCGGAGGTTTTAAATGAAAACTTTTTTAAAAGCCATGGTTCCCGCATTATTAATCGCTACAACATCTTATGCAGACAAGCTTGTTGTTATGGAAAGTCCAATTGAATCGCTAGAGACTCGTGTTGAGTTACTCATGCACGCGCAAAAAACTATCGATGTTCAATACTTTACCGTTGAACATGACTATGTCTCGATTGCAGGACTAGCTTTATTAAGAGATGCTGCAAACCGCGGAGTTAAAGTTCGCGTGATTGTGGATTCAATGCATAATCTAATGACTCGTGAAACAATGTCAGCATTAATGGATAATTTAAATCCAGACTCTAAAAAGAATATTGAAATTCGCGAATACAATAATTTTAATCTTTTCCGTCCATTTTGCTACACACGCCGTATGCATGATAAATCTTTGATTATCGACGACCAATACTTAATCGTTGGTGATCGTAACGTTGCTAGCGGATATTATAACATTCCAGAAACTCATAAAGGTGAATCATTGCCATTATTTGAAGGTGTTGATGCTTTATTAGCTGGATCAAAATCAATCGGCGAAGCAAAGGCATACTTCGAACAACGTTGGAATTCAAAAGATGTAAAACCTGTTCAACTTTACAATTTTTCAGAAACAGAACTGGATTACTCTTTCTGCCGATACACGAACTTAGAAAACTATGATCAATGTGAAAGACGTCGCCAAGAAGATGTTAGAACTATTCAGCAAGAAATGAAAAATCTAGAAGACGCTTTCCAAAACGTAGTTAAGAAAAATATTAAGCTTATTACTGAGCGTCCAGCCTTAAAAGCTTTAGCGGCAGCGTATGAAACAGAAGATGTTCGTTTTATTCATGACGATGCTTCTCGTCGCGTATGCAAAGGAAAAAATCCTGAATTGAATATCGGTAAAAGCCTATATGAAACAATTGCAGCAAATACAGAAAAAGATTTAATCATCGTAACTCCGTACTTGGTTGTGACTCCAGAAATGGAAGCTTTGATCAAAAAGCTTGTTTTAGAAAAAGGTGTTTTAGTTCGCTTCTAAACGAACTCTCGTGAATCGAACGACGT
>CAYPZY010000535.1:0-2041 GCA_964415155.1 uncultured Bdellovibrionales bacterium | reverse complement strand
ATGTTCTCTAAGTGAAATTGAAATTCCCTGATACAATCTGCGAGTAAGCTGGCTTCTTGTGCTTTTGCGGCAGATTCAATCTTTTTACCGATTCGACTAAGCTCATCAAACCCATAGCCACCTGATGCCCCCTTAATAATATGCCCAATCGTCTGTGCTTGAACATAGTTGCCACTGTCCAACGCCATCTTCAGTTTCTGAAGATTCTCATTTTGGTAGCCTAAAAATTTAGGGATCAACGGTTGTAAGCTTCGTAAAACTTTAATTTGTGGCACTGTTTGTCTCCAACACTCGTCTAACTGTTGTTAAAAGATTAGCCTGCTTTAATGGCTTTACAAGATGATCATCACATCCTGCGTTCAAACATTTACTCACCTCATCACTATGCGCGTAAGCAGTAAATGCGACTATCGGTGTTCGTGTCTTCCTATTTTGTAATTCCCAATCTCGAATCTTTTGGGTCGAGGTAAACCCATCCATAATAGGCATTTGAATATCCATCAACACCATATCAAAATTATCGTTCTTAAAGAGACTGAGAGCATGCTCCCCGTTTTCCGCTTCAGTTACGTCACAAGAAATTTCTTTTAAAAACTGATTCACAAGATCACGATTAATAGCTACGTCGTCTACCACTAATATTTTTGGAGGTCCCTTCAAGGCAAAAGCAAAGGGCACCTCGACTTCACGGCTCACCCTAGCCCGTAACTCCAGCACTAGCGGCAGCCAAACGCTAAAGCGGCTTCCCTTGTTGAGCTCACTATGCAACGAGATAGTACCGCCTAGGGCATTAACAATCTGTTTAGTAATCGTAAGACCCAATCCTGTCCCACCAAATTTTCGCGTGATCGAAGAATCTGCCTGCACAAATTTATCAAAAATTTTTGCACTCTGCTCTCGACTGATACCAATCCCGGTGTCTTCAATAACAAAAGACACACCGTTATTAGACGGCGCAACTAAAAGAGAAACTTCGCCATAATCCGTAAACTTTATCGCATTACTCAGCAAATTAAAAAGTATCTGTTTTATTCTTAGTGGATCACTTTTGGCAAAAGTGTCACTCGCAAGATCGACATGGAATTTTAAATGTAATCCCTTTTGCTGGGCCTTTATGGCGAGCAAGTTACAACAGTCATTGACCACATCCACCAAAGGAAAGTCCACAGTTTCGATGTTAATTTGCCCAGCCTCAATCTTGGCTAAATCCAAAACGTCGTTAATGAGAGAAGTTAGCGTTTCACCGCTCGCTTGGATGATCGACAAATATTTTCTTTCCACTTCTGACTTTGCAACTTTTAAAAGTAGATCAGTGGTACCAATAATCGCATTCATTGGCGTGCGAATTTCGTGACTGACGTTGGCCACGAATTCGCTCTTAGCATTACTCTCTGCAATCGCCATTTCTTTTGATCGCTGCAACTCTTTAGCTTGGGCTTGCAGCTCCAACTCCACTCGTTGCCGCCGACCGATCTCCTTATTTAATTGCTTCATCGTCTGCTCATCTTTCAAGTAGGTCCGCACGTAGTCGAGAGTCAGGCCCGAAAAAGGAACCAAATAAGCGAGAATCTTTAGAAAATGAGCGGCCATGTAATGATTGTCATAAAGAGATGATGACCCTAAAACCATATGAAGTTGAGAGGCAATATTGGGTATGGCACCAATCAGTAGTGCATGAGAGAACGTACTTGGATATTTTTTATGAAACTGTAAGAACACAATCGAACCGAAACCAAAAATAAAAAGTGGTATGAGATCCCATGGCCGAATGATAAAGCTATCCGTATAAATCGTTCTGGGCACGGGAACCTGAGGAACTGCCACGACGATAATTGCAATTATCGCAGTAATAAACAGCGCGATACCCGCCAAGAAATTATTACCCCAGCGAGCCAAAACCTCTTTTTTAAAAGCGAGAATAACTAAAACTCCAAGGAGACATATACTAGACATAAACAAGCGAGAAATCGTCCAAGTGAAAGGTGCAAAGTCTAGGTTATCTCCTTGGCCCATTAAAAAGTGATTGCTGACCAAGATATGA
>CAYPZY010000534.1:0-2046 GCA_964415155.1 uncultured Bdellovibrionales bacterium | reverse complement strand
GCTTTCCCTTAGTTTTGAAAAAGCGACGATTTGGTTACGATGGTTACGGCACCTTTATTCTTAAAGATGCGGCCGACGCAAAAAAATTTCTAAGTTCGCAGGCGTTTAAAGAAAATACCTTTATTGCTGAACAGTTTGTCCCTTTTAAACGTGAACTTGCGATATCGATCGCGCGCAATAAAAATGGCGACATGATTCAGTTACCACTTGTAGAAACCAGACAAAAAAACTCCATTTGTCTTTGGGTTAAGGGACCCTTGAACGCGAAAATTATCCAGAAAAATAGATTTCTACAAAAGCTTCAAAACCTCATCATTCAAGAAAAATATGTCGGAATTATTGCTTTCGAAATTTTTGATACAAAGCAGGGTCTTGTCGTCAACGAAACCGCTCCCCGCGTCCACAACTCTGCGCACTACAGTATGGACGCTCTTGCGATCAGCCAGTTTGAGTATCACGTGCGAGCCGTGTGCAATCAACCGTTACCCACCGTTGAGGTTTTAACCAAAGGTTTTGCAATGGTGAATCTCTTAGGAAGTGGTGTTAAGAAAAACCGCTGGGTATTATCTCCTAATGTGAATTTTCATTGGTACGGAAAAGCGGAAAATCGCCGGGGAAGAAAACTTGGACATATAAATGTTCTGGCAAATACACCTGAAAACGCTTTATTCTTAGGCCTTAAAAACCTCGGAGATTTTCGCATATGAATAAAATTAAAGTAGCTATCATCATGGGAAGTGATTCTGATTTACCCAACATGAAAGGTGCCGTCGAAGCTCTTAAACTTTTTTCGGTAGCTCATGAAGTAAAAATTGTTTCTGCCCATCGCACTCCCGAATACATGTTTGAATATGCCAAAGAGGCTGAGGCACGAGGTTTTTCAGTGATTATTGCTGGTGCGGGCGGTGCGGCCCATTTGCCAGGAATGGTGGCAGCCCTGACCTCATTGCCAGTCATTGGTGTTCCAATCAGTCACGCCAAGCTGAAAGGCCTGGACGCTTTGTTGTCGATCGCACAAATGCCAAAAGGTGTGCCCGTCGCAACTGTGGCTATCGACAACTCCTTTAACGCTGGACTTTTGGCCGCAAAAATTGTGGCTTTGTCTGACTCGAAAGTTAGACGGGGTCTAGTCAAGTACTCTAAAGAGCAAAAAAACAAGGTTAAATTGGCCAATAAAGTTTTGAAATCGCGAATGAAAATCTAATAGCTGCTAACACTCTAAACTCGACCAACGACAGATAAATAATCCACTGTGGATTCCGAAACTTATATACGGGAAGGTGGATTCATGGCTGATACGGATTTGAAACCGCAAGATGCTGCTACAGAAGTTGAAGAATACATTGTCGTTGCGGAAGACTCCGCTCCTAATCGAAATATCCTCGTCCATTTGATTAAACGTTTTGGTTACAAGGTGTTGGACTTTGAAAACGGTGAAAAAGCTTGGGAGGGCCTACAAGCCTCGACGGATAAGAACATCGTCGCGGTTCTTAGTGATATCATGATGCCGAACATGAGCGGAATTGAGCTCCTCAAAAAAATTCGCGAGAATGAAAAGCTCAAAGCGATGCCAGTGGTGTTGATTACTGCCGTGACAGAAAAAGAATATATCGTTGAAGCGAAGGAATTAAAAGTAAACGGATATATTTTGAAACCAGTAACATCCGAGCGGATTAAAACAAAACTTAAAGAGCTTTTTCCAAACAAAAATTTCGTAACGAAGCTTGCTGGATAATAATTGATGGACAACAAAGGGCTACCAACAGAATTTTTACTGCAAAACTTGGATTCATTGCCCACGTTGCCGACTATTGTTTACGAGCTCACCGACCTCATTAATGACCCCATGTCATCAACTTCAGAAATTGAAAAGATCATGATCAATGATCCTAGTATGACGACACGAGTATTACGACTTGTGAACTCCGCCTATTACGCGATTCCTGGCGGAGTTAGTTCAGTTTCCCGAGCTATTGCTTATTTGGGATTTGATACCGTCAATCAGTTGGTTCTGGGTTCAGCAATTATTCAGTCTTTGCAAGGCGC
>CAYPZY010000533.1:0-2049 GCA_964415155.1 uncultured Bdellovibrionales bacterium | reverse complement strand
TCGGTTGAAAATCTAAGAGCCCTGTGTGGTGCGCATAATCGCCAAAGGTACAACACCCAAATCGGAAGACAACGAGCTGCCACGCTGGCAGTGGGAAAAGCCGAGCACCGTCAGTAAGGCAATACCAACACCAGCAAACAGCCACCACCACGCTGGCAGGAAAACACCAGACTATCTCGTCACCACCGCGGTGCTTGACATCGGTCGCAGTTGCCCACCTGGAAAATAGTGAGCAAGAATAGATTCAAAGTTTTTTCCGGAACGTGCCAGATCTTTGGCGCCCCATTGGCAAAGACCGACACCGTGACCAAAACCGCGGCCGCGGAATTCGACGGTATCGTTCAATAGGCGCGCTTCAAAGCGGGTGCTGCGCATGTCGCTATAACCTAAAAGTTCGCGAAGTTTGGTTGCAGGAAGCATCACCATTTCGCCGCCGGCGAAAGCCAAACGCACTTGTGATACGCGGCCGCCACGGGTATGACCGACGTTGTCTACCTGAATGAGTTTACGAGGAAGCGTTTGCGCGGCAAATTCAGTTTGAATTTTTCTTAACAGATCGCTGACGGGGACTCGCAGCGTCCACTCACCGCGAGGGCGAAAGGCGCAGGATTTATCACTAACCGTAACTCCCCTGCGGCCGTCGCTCCACACGTCATGTGAAACTTCAGTCTGACCGCCACAATCGGAATGGTAGTTAGCCGCCAAAAGCTGACCTTTCGAATCGCGCAAGACCATTCCACGAGTTTCACCGAGAGCCTCCTGGAGATTTCTTCTTTTCGCATCGGTCATTGCGACATCGTAAACAAAGAGTTGATCGCGAACTGTGGAGTCAACATCGTAGTTTTCGTTTTTACGTTGATCGATCTGTTTCAAAGTGTAGGTGCGCGCAGTAATCGCTTGGGCTTTAAGAGCTTCTACCGGCCACGCCATCGGCATTTCTACTGGCAGAACTCCCGCCAGATAGTCTTCAAGTTCAAGAAGACCCAAAATCTGATAGCGAGAGAATTTACCCACTTGCCATACAGGCAAGATTTTTAATCGCTGAGGTAACTTTAAGCCGTTGTAAAAAAGGTTGCGACCTTCAACAACTAAATCGGAAAATCCCGCATCGTCCAATACTTTTTGACCTTCATTTTCAAGTACCCACGAAATTTTAGGGGGCGTGACATTAAGTAAAAGCTTCTGCCCTAAATAAAGTCTATCTTTAAAAATTTGAATTTGTCCCGTGATAACAAAGGACGTGTACTTTTCAAACAGCCGTACACGTACCTGCGTATCGGCCACTGCCACCGTGGCAGTAACAAATAAAAGACAAGAAACAACCATGTTTCTGATCAAAGATGAGCCTCCCTGCTGATCCTTCTATTGTAGGCTTACTTTTTCTGAATTTTCAATATCGGTTCTACTAAATCTAGTGGTAGCGGGAAAATAACTGTGTTGGTTTTATCCCCGGCAATTTCCGTGAGAGTTTGCAAATACGCCAACTGCAGAGCCGAAGGTGAAGCTGAAAGTAGGTTTGAAGCCTCCGCCAGTTTGGAAGCTCGCTGTAATTCTCCGTCAGCACTAATTACTTTTGCGCGGCGCTCCCTCTCGGCTTCTGCCTGCCTTGCCATCGCCCTTTGCATCTCTTTAGGAAGATCTATGTGTTTAACTTCGACGAGAGAAACTTTAACACCCCAAGGGTCGGTCGCTTTATCTAAAATTTCTTGTAAGCGATGATTGATTTTCTCGCGATTGGCGAGAATTTCGTCCATTTGAAACTGCCCCATCACCGATCGCAGTGTCGTTTGAGCCAACTGACTGGTGGCGAAGTAATAATCCTCCACGCGGGTAATTGCCTGATCTGGAGCCATAACTCTAAAATAAACGACGGCGTTTACTTTCAGACTGATGTTGTCCATTGTGATGATGTCTTGGGGAGGCACATCCATGGTAATAGTGCGAGTATCCACTTTTACCAATTGTTCGATTAGTGGAATAATGTAAATGAACCCTGGACCGCGAACACTTCGCAAACGTCCCAATTGCAGGACCACGCCGCGTTCCCAC
>CAYPZY010000532.1:0-2051 GCA_964415155.1 uncultured Bdellovibrionales bacterium | reverse complement strand
GGCCATGCTTCGGCCGTAATACAGTTGCTACCGTCCGTTGGATTTCCTATCCGTAGTAATTCGGAAGCAATTTCTTCAGAGCGATTCGACATTTTTTGTAGTTCATGCGTTGGAATGGAGCTAGCAGACTCGAAAGCATTATCGAGTTCAGCAGAGTTATTTACAAGCCATCCATTACCGTGTACATAAGGCTTGTGGCTGGCGACATCATCTAAGATGACAGCACAGTTACAGCAAATGCTCATTTGCATGGTTGCCGACTGAGAGCCAGGTTGCACATAAATATCCGCAGCGCAAAGCAATGACCTCAAATCTTCTGGGCTTTTCCAGCCAAGATAAGTCACTCTTGAATCAACAGCAATGAGCTTTTCTGCTTCTTCTTGAATATCCTCCTGTAAAGACCCCACAATGAGGAATTTGCAGTTTGGGTTCTTTATTTTTGAAAAAGATCGCAGCGATTTCACTAGTTTCTTTAAGCCATCCATCTTTCCAGATTGAAGAAAAACTCTTTCTTCGCTTTGAATTCCAAGGGATGCCCTCGTTTCTGCTCGCAAGTTTTCGTAAATATCTGTAGGAAGTATTTCGCCACCAAGCGGATAAAACTCTAGCTTGCCGTTAGGTATTTCGTAAAAATCCCGTGCAAATTCAATAGTACTCAGTGAGACGCACAATATTTTTTCTACTTCATTTAGCGCCAATTTAGTGATCGATTTGTAATAAAGATTGTGCAAAATATATTTTGCAAAAAAACTTGTGGCGCTATTGTGAAAGTCGGTGTGGCTGTCAATATAAAAGCGCGTTCCGGGATGTTTCTTCTTGTATTTGGCGGCTGTTAGTAACTCCCATCCACACAAACCATGAAAGTAAATTACATCAGGTTTTTTTTCTTCCAGCAAAGAATAAACACCTGGATGCATTCTTAACTTTCGCATGAGACGTTGCGGCAAGAATGTGCGATAAGGTATACGGACCACCTCCGCCCCATCACTTCCAATGTATCGCCCGGGATTAAGATAAGTTATTTTTTTATCTGACCCATAGGTTTCGGTCGATGCTATCACTAGAACATCGTGACCATCACGTACATTTTGTGCAACCAGTTCGTTTTCTTGGTAAGAAAAATTGTCAATGTAAAAACACGACAGGCAGAGATGTACTATTTTCATAAAAGCCCCTTGTTTTTCAATAGAGCCTCAGGGCTATTAAAAAAATTACCAATCTTATTAATCTCTTCGTCCTGCAATTCCCACCAATTCAACTTCAAAAGTCCTTGAATAATTTGATCCGAAAACCTCATGCGAATTAGCTTGGCTGGATTGCCAGCAACAATCGCATAAGGTGGGACATCTTTAGTTACAACGGCACCCATACCAATGACAGCACCGTGGCCAATATTAATACCTGCTTTAATAAAAGCACCCTCCCCGATCCAAACGTCACTCCCAATCGTTGTCCGAAACAAAGGAAGATAGTCAAATTTAGCAAATTTCTTTTTGACGCTATCCTTGTGCGATAGAAAAGCGGGACTTGTCGACACAAAATGCATAGGATGCATCGCTCCGCCAATAGTTACACGACCTGCGATTGAGCAAAAAGCGCCAATATCCGCGTTGATAATGCTGCAATCGTAACCGCAGTAAGAATGCCTATCGAAGGAGCTATTAACAATAGAGGAGCCTGAATGAATGGTCGCCATACGACTTATTTTGGAGGCTCTGATGGATGACAATCTGGATTTTTTTAAGACTTTATTTATTATTAGACATATTGATGTGGAAATTTTTTTCATAAGATACCAAATTTTCGTTAGCGGGTGGGCTTAAATTTTGAGGAATACCTGACTGATTGCGAACAAAATTAATTACTTATAGTTATCAGTTTGCAAAAAAGCAGCACCGCCTCACCCGAAACTACACAAAAAAAACTCGTTACTATTTTTTTGACTTTGCCTTTAATTGGGTAAAAGAAAGTAAAATTAAAGCTAAAAATATCGGAAATGTTAATGAGGCCCAAGATCTAAAAAACAAGACCTGGATAAATGAGTAAGCTAG
>CAYPZY010000531.1:0-2079 GCA_964415155.1 uncultured Bdellovibrionales bacterium | reverse complement strand
GTCACTTAAGCATTTAGTGGAGCTTGTAGCTGATTTTGAAAAGCGTGGGGTTGGTTTAAAATCCATTCAGGAAAACATTGATACAGAGACAGCCAGCGGAAAGTTGTTTTTACATATATTTGGAGCGCTGGCTGAATTTGAGCGGGAACTGATTCGGGAAAGGACTTTAGCTGGGTTAAAAGCGGCCGCAGAGCGTGGTCGTAAAGGTGGAAGACCAAAGGCTATGGATGAGCAAAAGATCCAACAGGCGCGAACTTTACATCGTGAGAAGTCGATTCCAGTTATGGAGATTTGTAAGACCCTCGGGGTGTCTAAAGGAACGCTTTATCGGTGTTTGTAGTTACGCAGCTAATACTTCAATGGTTAGTTTTGGATATAAGATTTTCGCATAGCCTAAAAGTCTTTCAATCGAATATCGTTCAATTTTGTAATGAAGTACCCGACTTGTTTCTGGCTCATCAAGACCAAGCCTTTCTGCAAGGTCTTTTTGGTTTATTTTTTTTTCAATTTTATATTTCACAATAAAAGCACAGAGATTATATTTAATTTTATCTGCTTCTGAAGCATCGCTAGAAAGTACTGTGCTCCCAATCACATCGTCGGAAGATAATTTTTCTACGATCTTTTTTAACTTATTTTCGTCCGGATATCTAACTGTCGATCCATCAGATAGTTTTATATTTCTAGCCATAGCTACCTCCTGAATGCGTTGACAACGCCGATATAAATTTCATCTACCTCTAACAACCATACGAGCCGGTAAGACAGGCCGCGCAGAATAAGCGGCTCTGTTTTAAAATACTGAAAACCGTCATCCTCGTCCTCCGGAAGAAATGTTTTCCCATCAAGAAGACCAACCAGTTCCAGAATAATTTGATCGCTCATAGATTCTTTATGTTTTGCTTCGTAATGTGGGTCTATGACGACCTTGTGGATCGATCTTCCGTTCACAGTGATTGAAATAGGGTATGTACGTTTCTCATCCATCATTTAGGATTGTATATTAAGTTGTCAGTTTTGACAAGCGTTTTAACGCGATATATAACTAAAATTTTAAGTTGTATCGCTTAATTTTCACATCTCATACTATTTATACGAGGTGATTGATGAAAGTTTTTTGTATTTACAACTCAAAAGGTGGGGTCGCTAAAACCACAACTTCAGTTCACTTGTCTTTTGGTCTGAAATTTATCGAGCCGAAAAGTCGAATACTTTTGATTGATCTGGATGGCCAGTATTCTTTAAAAACATATTTTAGAATGAAGCTTGAGCGTGGCGACTCATTCGACTTTATCTTCGGAGATTCACTGCAGTCGTGCATTTATCCAACATCAGTAAATATTGAAAATGTAAACTACTCTATCGATATTATGCCATCTTCTTCCAAAATGAATGCTTTCGACGCTAAAGCTGCAAATCAACCAGGGAGAGAGAATTTACTAAAAGTTCGGATGGAAGAGTGCGAGCTTGAAAAATTATATGACTACATTATTTTAGACTGCCCGCCATCTTTAAATTTGAATTCAATCAACGGAATTATGGCTTCTGATTATTTAATCAGTCCTGCAAACATGGATGACTACTGCATTCCTTCAGTGAATTACACTAAAGAAAGTTTGTCGGTCATAAAAAGGAATATGAGAACTGATAAGCCTGAGCTTTTAGGAATCTTGCCAACCATGTATGATCCGAGACAATCAATAAGTCGTGCAGTTTTTGAAGCCCTCCCCTCTCAAGCAAAAGGACTTCATATTTTTCAGCCAATTAGACTGAACTCTTCGTTTAGAAAAGCCCAGGTTCAGAGATCGGTTGTTTATGGAACTGAGAAATCTCCGTTTAAAGCCACTGAAGATTATTTTTCGTTTTGTAAGTCAGTTCTAACTAGGATCTCTGCGAACAAAGCAACTAATCATATTGAGAAATCAGCTGATGTCTAAGAACAAAAAAGAAAAACTTTTAGAATCTTTATTCGGTGGAGATATGTCGCCAGATTTAAGCAGTCACCACGTTCAAGAGTCTGGCGAAACTAATAATGAGGACAATTTTGAATCTAAAAAGTGGCAACAAACCGATAACAAA
>CAYPZY010000530.1:0-2085 GCA_964415155.1 uncultured Bdellovibrionales bacterium | reverse complement strand
GCTCCGACAGTTGTATCTGCGGTCATTGAAGTTCCCAAAGGATCAAAAGTCAAATATGAGCTAGATCCTTCGAGCGGACTTATGAAGGTGGAGCAAGTTCGCTTTCGTTCCATCCACTATCCCGCCAATTTCGGCTTCATACCTCAAACACGCTGCCAGAGTGGAAAGCCGTTACACGTTTTGGTATTAGGCCAAGAATCAGTAATACCCATGTCAATCATGATGGTGAA
This sequence comes from uncultured Bdellovibrionales bacterium, assembly GCA_964415155.1. Taxonomy (GTDB): domain Bacteria; phylum Bdellovibrionota; class Bdellovibrionia; order Bdellovibrionales; family SG-bin7; genus CAYPZY01. The sequence continues at coordinate 1,855 of CAYPZY010000530.1, read as the reverse complement.
GCCGATTGCTGTTTTGAAAATGAAAGAGAATGAAGCTGACGATGATAAAATCATCGCGGTTCATGCCGACGACCCTGAGTATTCTCACTACTCTTCTCTCAACGATATTACGCCTAACTTCCTAATGGATATAACGCGATTCTTTGAAGACTACCGTTCCTTAAAAAAGAATCCTCACACGATAGGTATTGGCAATTACGAGGGACGAGTCGAAGCATTGCATTCTGTACGAAGATCAATGGAGGATTATCGTCGGCAAAAAGAGCGCAAAACTAGTTAAGTCCCTTTTGTTTACGCTCCAGGTAATAATCCCACTTACCTTCGGTGACCAAAAGTTGGTGACGATCAAGTTCGAAAACTTTAGTTGTAATCTCACGCAAAAAGTGGCGATCGTGGCTTACGATAAGGACCGTGCCAGGAAACTGTTTGATCGCCTCTAGTAACACTTCGCGAGACTGAATATCCAGATGGTTGGTCGGCTCGTCGAGCACCAAAAAGTTAACCGGTTTAGCGAGAATTGTTGCAAGAACTACTCTACTTTTTTCCCCGCCCGAAAGGACTGAAATCTTTTTTTCAACGTCGTCGCCAGAAAATTTAAATGCGCCCAGGAGAGTTTTTACGAAACCAATCGTTGAATTGGGAATGCGATGATGGACTTCGTCGAGGACGGTCAATTTGGGATCAAGTACATCCAAAGAATTTTGACTAAAGTAACCGACGCTGATGCTAGAGCCGATGACTGCTTTGCCTTCGCTGGCTTCGGTATGTCCTGCGACAATCTTTAAGAGAGTAGATTTACCGGCGCCGTTCACACCAACGACAGCAACGCGGTCAAGCCGTTTAACCAGCGCATTCGCGTTTTTAAAAACCAGTTTTTCTCTGCCGTCGGTCTGCCAAATTTTGCCCAAGTTTTCCAGTTTCAAAACCTCATCCCCACCACGAGGAGGCTGCGGCCAGGTAAACTGTATGGTTTTTTCTTCCGTGGGAATTTCGATGCGCTCAATTTTTTCAAGTTTTTTAACACGCGACTGCACTTGCGCGGCGTGTGAGGCGCGCGCAGCAAAGCGTGCGATAAATTCCTCTTCTTTTGCCAACATGTCTTCTTGGCGTTTCGCAGCCGCTATTAATTGCTCTTTGCGAATTTCTTTTTCTCTCTCGTAAAAATCATAATTCCCTGAATAAACTGTGATGGCCTGATTTGCCACTTCAACTATTTTGCTGACCAGACGATTCATGAAATCGCGATCATGGCTAGTCATGAGCAACGAACCTTTAAAGTTTGCCAACCACTGCTCAAGCCAAATAATAGATTCCATATCTAAGTGGTTAGTTGGTTCGTCCATTAAAAGAACGTCTGGTTGCAAAGCTAGAATTTTAGCAAGAGCGATGCGCATTTTCCAACCACCGCTGAAACTTTCCGTGGGTCTATTGTAGTCGTCGGGTCCAATGCCTAAGCCAGTCAAAATTTCGGCAGCACGCGAGTCGAGATCGTAACCACCAAGCGATTCAAACTCAGCTTGTAACTCGCCGTAACGCTCTAAGGTGCGCGCCATTTCTTCATCGGCAAGTGGTTCGCAAAGTTTCTGCTCCAAATGTTGCAGTTGCTTTTGGATTTCTGGAATCTTCCCCGCTGCCGATTTAACTTCTTCAAGGGCCGTGCGACCACGCATATCTTCAATATTCTGTGAAAAATATCCCACCACGGTCTTATCAGATTTCGAAATATGTCCGCCATCAACACCTTCGTCGCCGGTAATGATACGAAACACCGTCGTTTTGCCGGCACCATTGGGACCAACCAAACCAATTTTTTCACCGGGGTTAATTTGAAAAGAACCGTTACGATAAAGTATTT
>CAYPZY010000529.1:0-2093 GCA_964415155.1 uncultured Bdellovibrionales bacterium | reverse complement strand
GAAGCAAAATCCTGTAACTCTTTATTGCTTAACTCTAGCTTTCGGGAGTTGATTTGCAGTTTTTCTTCGGCAAGCTTGCGTTCCGTGATCTCATAACGAACCGCCACGTAGGCCTGAGGTTTGCCCAATTCATTCATAAAGGGAACGATGGTCGTATTTACCCAGTAGAGATTACCGGCCTTGGCCTTATTGCAGATTTCCCCCTCCCAAACTTTACCTGCTGCGATGGTACGCCACATTTCTTTAAAAAATTCACGAGGATGGTAACTGGAGTTAATTATACGATGGGTGCTCCCAATAAGTTCTTCTGGAGAATATCCGGAGATTTGGCAAAACTTTTTATTGGCGTAGGTGATAATGCCCTTGCTATCAGTGATGGCAACGATAGCTGCTTCATCAATTGCGGATTTAAGGAGTGAAATATTGTCGCTCGATAAACCAACTTGCATTTACTTATTCCTCAGCTGGCTCAGGGGTATCAGCTGCGACCATTCCATACTCGCGCTCTTTTCGGTATAGCGTCCTTCTGCTGACACCTAAAATTTTTGCCGCTTTTTCCTTCTCAAAGTTTACCTGACTCATGATTCGCTTAATATAGTGTTCTTCCAATTTCTCTAAAGTGGGATTGCCATCAAATAACTTTTCAATACTGCTTTTTGCAGTCTCAATGGCTCCGTCAAAAACATCATGCTCGTCAATAATCGATTTACGGCTCAATATCACCGCGCGCTCGATGACCCCTTCCAATTCGCGCACGTTGCCAGGCCACGGATGGGCCATAAGCACTGCCATCGCTTCCGGCGAAATCCCAGTCACCTTCGAGCTATTTTGTAGGGCAAATTTTTTGACAAAACTTTCTGCCAACAACGGTATATCGTCTCGACGTTCGCGCAACGGTGGTACCCGAATTGGAATAATCTTAAGACGATAGTATAAGTCTTCGCGAAACTTTCCGTCTTTAACCATAGTCTGTAAATCACGATGAGTCGCGGCGATGATGCGCACATCAACTTGTTTAAGCTTAGTGTCACCAACAGGTCTTATTTGCTTGTCTTGCAGAACACGCAAGAGTTTTGCTTGCAAAGTTGGACTTAAATCACCAATTTCATCTAAGAAAAGGGTTCCATTATTGGCAAGTTCAAAGAGTCCCTTCTTGTCGGCGACAGCACCTGTGAATGAACCCTTCACATGACCAAACAATTCACTTTCGAGAAGCTGTTCAGGAATAGCCGTGCAATTGACGGGAATGAAGGATCTGTTTTTTCGTGGACCCAAATTATGAATAGCCCGAGCGATGAGTTCCTTACCAGAACCACTTTCGCCATTGATCAAAACCGTCGCCGAGGCCGGAGCAATCCTTCTGACCAGTTCAAAAACCTCATTGATTGCCTGACTCTTCCCGATAATCGATTCGAGATTAAAAGACTTATTGAGTTCCGACTTTAAAATTTTATTTTCTTTCGAGAGGTGGGCGCGATCCATTGCCCGTTCGGCTAACAAAATCATCTCTTCATTTTTAAATGGTTTGACAATGTAATGATACGCACCGGCTTTCATCGCTTCAATTGCGGTTTCAATGGAGCCAAATGCCGTCATCATCACACTTACAATATTGGGATAGTCACCTTGTAGTTTCTTAAGAAACATCATCCCGTCGACATCTTTCATACGTAGATCAGTTATGACTACTTCTGGAAGATCTGTCTTAAACTTAACTAACGCCTCTGATACTGACAAATAGGAATTTACGTCATATCCCTCTTCGATCAAGATATCTTTCACCAAACGACCCATTTCAAAGTCGTCGTCAACAACGGCTATTTTCCCTTTACTCATAGACTTTCCATAGTTTCAAAACATGTTCCAAGTGTGGCATTCAAATAAATGACACAAAATTCCGATTTTGTGAAAGGATTTATGCCAGATTGTCCCTAAGCGCGAAAGTTTGTCCTATTAGAAAACGTATTTGACGAGATCTTTTAAAGTGTCCAAGCCGTCAAAAAATCCAGGCTCAGTACCTTTTAGGAGGGCGCGATCGAAGTCAGCTGGTGGATCGCCGATTTTATAGCGAAAATCTTTAATTACCGCTGGCG
>CAYPZY010000528.1:0-2098 GCA_964415155.1 uncultured Bdellovibrionales bacterium | reverse complement strand
TGGGAAAGCAAAAAAGCACACGGCAAACACCAGCGGCAGAAAAGAGAACACCCTCCATCATCACCAAAAGAAATGTTTGGAGAAAAGCCGAGAGTAAATGCGAAAACTGCGGGTCACAGCATGCACTACAAACCGATCACGTGCCACCCTATGCCCAATTTGGTTTAGGAGGAGAGGAGAACTTAAGACTTTTATGCAGGAACTGCAATCAGCGAGCCGCGATAAAAAGTTATGGAGTTGAGAGGATGGAGATGTATTTGAACCAGCAGTCGCAGAGGCGTTTGCGGTTTTGAATAAGCAGGCTGCGAGTTTGAATAAGATCAGCCGCCCATAAGCATGCGGCTTTGAACGAATTTAATCGGCAACGATGCTGCCGCACAGAGCAAGGCAGCGCTTGGCGTAAGACCACCGCATGGAGCGAGGCTGCCGCATAGAGCAAGACCACCGCAAGCAGCTTAAGCCACACAACACCTTGGCGCACACTAACTCTCAAGGCTACCTTGGGCGCCCAAGGTAAAACCGAGCAGAAAACTCCGCAGGCCAGCCACCGCAAGCAGCTTAAGCGACACAACACCTTGGCGCACAGGGCCCGACTAACTCACCCGCCACCTTGGGCGCCCAAGGTCAGCAACCAAGATCCACCGAATCCGCCGCCGCAATCTTGCCGCATTTCAATTCCATCCACGACAATCCAACAAATCCCCCGCCGACTTCAAACGAACTCTTACATACATTGAGCTTGTAGAACTTTATCCAACACATAAGTGGTCGCGCCGACTCTTCCGCTGCTCGGAAGTTTCGCTGCAACTTTTACGAGAACAGTGCAATGTGGAGTGCTAATCTCATAAGTGAGATTGCCTTTATCAAAAATTGAAGCGATTGGGCCATTAGCTAGTGCACGGCTAACTTCAGGCGATTTGAGCACAACACTAAGACGTTCAACCGAATCCCAATAAGGTGGAAGTGCGGCAAAAGCAGATGCTGTCAGAAAAAGTGATGCGAATATTAATTTTTTCATAGTTACTCCTTTACGATGGCTTGTGGAGCCAAAACTTTAAGAACAGATTTTCCGAGAGGTGTACTACGAGAATATATCTTTAAACAATTACTAGATTTAATCAGAACGAATCAACGCTACTAATCAAAGGCGTGTACTCACCATGAGACCTTTTGCCGATGTGTTTTCTTTAAAGCATGGGTCTTTTTCTTTTTAAGCCGCTTTTCCCTGCTACTCTTGGTAGGTTTTGTTTTCTTGCGCGGTTTTGGCGGATAGGCAACTTGCGCTAACATGGCCGTAAGCTTACTCAAACAATCTTTTCTGTTCTGCGGTTGATCGCGATACCGATCACTACTGATAACCAGTTCACCTCTAAGATTAATTTTGCTGCCAAAGGTCTGTAAAAATCTTTGCCGTACATCGCGAGGAAGAGTCGGTGAAGTGAAAATATTCCAAGCTAAAATGGCTTTGCTCGCTACCTTATTGACATTTTGTCCCCCAGCTCCCGAACTGCGAGCGTACGAGAATTCAAATTCGTGATGGGGGATTTCTATATGATTGGTGACCTTCAAAACTTCATCGGCCATCTTTTAAATCTTTCGGAAGAGCGAAGGGAAAAACGTCCAAAGCATTTTGGTAGAAGACCTTTCGCCAATATTTCTTAGGAATAGCTTTCTTATAGATGTACAAATAGTCTTTAATGTTAACTAAAGGCCAATCGGTTCCAAAGAGAAATTTATCGGGATCATCAATATAGTTAAAAGCCCACTTAATAGGTTTTATCACCAGTTCTTCAATCTGTTGCTTATCGTACTCTCCTAATTTCCCAACAATTAAAGCCGAAGCCTCCACATAGACATTTTCATTTTTATACACAACCTCTGCGGCCGACTGAATCCACGGGTTTCCTAAATGGGCGATCACGAATTTGACGTCGCGGAAGCGAACGGCAACCTCATCAACTGTTAAAGGATCTGAGTATTTAACCAGGCCGTCGCGATCATGGGTGTCGCCAGTATGAAAGACCACCGGAACACCAAATTCAGCGGCCATCTTATAAAAGGGAATGTAAAAAGAGTCGTAGGCGAATTTGGCCACATA
>CAYPZY010000527.1:0-2108 GCA_964415155.1 uncultured Bdellovibrionales bacterium | reverse complement strand
GGATGGTCGCAGACAAGGTCGCCGGAGCGGATTAGGCTGATTTTGGCGGCGAGTTGCTTCAAACATTCGAACGAGTAGGAGTCGCCGTGATTTCACTACTTTTGCAGGGAAAAATCTTTATACCTATGCAAGTCAATCCAGTTTATGCCGCGGTCGGCAGAAATTTTCTAAATCAACCATTGTTCAGGGTACCCAAGTACCAACGAGGATATGCTTGGGAAAAGGAAGAAATTGACGATTTCCTTGGCGATTTGGTAAAGGTTTTCAACGCACGGAAAGAGGGAAAGCCTAAAAATCATTTTCTCGGTGGCATAGTAAGCGTCCAGCACCAAATCCCAGGTACAGTATCTCAATTTGAGTACGAGTTGGTAGACGGCCAGCAACGTATTGCCACCTTCGTGCTTTTGGCTACGGCTATCATCCGGAATTATGAAAAAATATTGGAGTTGGCAAAGAAGAAGGGCGACACACGCAATCAAGAAATTACTGAAAAACGAATTGCCAAGTTGGTCCCTCGTTATATCGAATTTGAACAGGAAACCAACCGCATTGCTTCTACTCAGAGTGTTTTAAAGTTATCAAAAGCCGATGACTTGTTTTTTTCAGAATTGATCAGAAACAAAAAACCCACTGCAAGTCGAGATTCGCATAAAAGGATTCAGGATGCATTTAACAAAATCAGCAAAAAAGTAGAAGTGCTTACAGAAGATAAAGATATTGCGGTGTACTTGGATAACGTTGAAATTCTTGAACAAAATATTGACGATGATTTTTCAATTCTTCATGTCATTACCAAAGATCGTCGAGAGGCTTACACCCTTTTCCAGGTGTTGAATGACAGGGGCAAGAGTCTTACCGAAGGGGATTTGCTCCGTGCCAAAACGTTGGAAATGTTGGAGGGACACCAACAACAACAAGATTCCGTCGAGGCATACTGGGATAACATTCTTTCCGACCCACCAAGAGAGACCGAAGACCTGTTAAGAGCGATTTATGCGTCGTTTAGAGAAGAGAGACCGGGGCAAAATACCTTATTTGATGATTTTTTGGAGGCATTCTACCCGCAGCATTCTTTGGCAACAATATCGGCCCAAGACGCTGATGCCATCTACCTGAAAACGCAGGAAATCCAGCAAGAAATCTATAATGGTCGAAAACTTGTTCGAGGAGAGTGGGTCTTTCCTATCAGTCAACCAGTTACATCCTGGGATAGAAATCGTCTTAGCCTTTTAGTAAACGAACTCAAAAACACTACTTTTTTACCTATTCTTTTGGCAGGCTGCAAACTCGATCATAAAAGATTTGCCGAAATGGTGAGTCTGTTAGAGAGGTTCATGTTTCGGTACGTTATTATCTGCCGTCAACATCACAGCGACATACTAAAAGTAGTTCACGCTGAATCAGGTGAAATCAGGAAAAACCCAAGTGGCTACACCCTTCAATCATTAAAAACGAAACTCCAAGATTTGCTGGACAAGAAAGCAAACGACACTTTTTTCAAAACTTCCCTCGATTCGTTGGTTTATTCTTCCAATGGCACCAGCAATAAGCCGCTCAAATATTTCCTTATTACTATTGAAGACTACCTTCGTTGGTATCGAAGCGGAGCAGTAGGCGAACCTGTCTGCATGGACAAATCGCGTGTATTTACTTTTTCGGATACAACTATTGAACATATCTACCCCAATAATGCGTCGGCAGGCGTATTTGATCTTAACATGGAGGACTTAAAACAAAGCATTGGCAACCTCACTATTATGGGTGCTGCTGATAATCAGGCTGCTGACGATGCCGATTTTTTGACAAAACGGCCGATTTTTAGCCAATCATCAGCGCAGATGACGAAAGAGTTAGCATCAAGGACGAAATGGGACAGGGGAGAAATTTTGACTAGAACGAATGAACTGAAAGAAATCGCAACGAAAGTTTTTAAGATTAAATAGCAGCAGCCGTCAAACACGGTCGGATGCGCCGGAAAGTGCTATCGGGCAGTCCGTAGGTTCGGGCCAGGGTTTCGACCGAAGGGAAGCGGTCAAGTTTGGCGCGAAACTTTACGATTCGTCCGGCCAGTGCCGGGCCGATACCGGGCAGTCGCTCGAAATCGGCGG
>CAYPZY010000526.1:0-2116 GCA_964415155.1 uncultured Bdellovibrionales bacterium | reverse complement strand
GACATATCTGTTGCGCGAGTGCTAACTATTGCCTTTCTGAAACAATTTTCTCTAATAATGAGACCAATTCCTGACAGGATTTAACTTTAGCCATATCGTTTAAGGCTGCGACTTTCATTTCAGATGTGGCATTCGCGTTGGAAAGCATGTAACGATATTGGAGTCCGGGCTTTAAAAAGTTCTGACATCGATTGTAATTATTCGCAGCTGCGTCTGCAACGCTTTTATCTATTTTTAAATTCACTATTTCAGCATGGGCGAAACTAAAAAGCATTAACCCTACAATCAAAATTGACTTCATATTATTCTCCAAAAAAGCGTATCTTCTTAAGATTTCTATCAGCACTCGGCAATGCACTATCTAGGCCAGAGTTTCCACTGTTTTAATCGGAGCAGACAAAGGTTTGTTGCCCTAATAGGGCTGTATTCTACAAAAAGTGGCGGCAAATGAGAGTCTTGTGGAGAAAATCATGGCTTGTCGGCATATTTATCATTGCCCAGAAATTTTAAGACTTCTTTGGTCGCCTTCCCTAATAAAGCCTCAGAGCGATAGTACAGCCGAGGGTTCACTTTCTGTTCAGATGCAAAGACGCCTTTTACAACTACCAGTTGACCCTCTTTAAGTTCGCTCTTGATTAAATAATCTGGCAACCAGCCAAAGCCAAGACGCTTAAGTATAGCCAATTTCTTGGTAAAAAAATCATTCACAAAAAAGGAAGAGTCGAAATTCAAATTTTCAGTGCTAAGACCCACCAAGCCCGCCGTTTCACGAATCTTTATGTAAGTGTGCAAATTGAGATCGTTGGGAGTAACTTTCTTGCGGCCCTTTTCGCCAAGAGGATGCTGGCTGGAAGCTACTAAAAGGAGTCGAATCGGTCGCATCTTACATTCATTAAGGCCCGGCTGATTAATTGGCAAAATCGTCATCATTAGATCGCCTTTTTCATCCTCAAAGCGAGCCTTAACTTCATTAAGATGGGCGGCGAGCACCTTAACTTCGGTGGGCGCCTTCATACCATTAAGCATAAACAGCGCATCGCCAATCACATTGAAGTCAATAATTCCATCGTAAATAATTTTTAGTGACGGCTCCCAACCTCCCCGCAAATTTTTACACATGATCTCCAGTTCTTGCTCGGTGGCGAGAATATTGCGGCAGTAGCGCAATACTATCTCTCCTTGCAATGTCACGCGATTGCGGTATCCCGACCGATCAAAGAGCACGAGTCCCGTTTGTTCTTCGAGAGTGCGAAGCAGATAGACAATAGCGGAGTGACCTTTATTCAACTCGTTGGCGGCATTTTGAATAGTTCCATGGCGAGCCACACAATCAAAGGCGCGGGCTTGTTCAAGAGTAATGTGCATGAAATCTTCTTTGTTAATTTTTTTGACAAAGATCTAGCAAAACCTGATCTATTTTTCAACATTTATTTACTTTAAGATCTTAGCTGGAGGGCTCATCATGCAGCAAAACCCGTTAGGACTTAATGGTATCGATTTTATAGAATTTAGCACTTCAGAACCGACAAAATTACATCAGTTATTCACCGATTTTGGATTCTCCAAAATTGCCAAACATCCCAATATGAATATCGATCTCTATCGGCAAAACGGAATCACCTTCTTGTTAAACTATCAGAAACGCTCTTGCGGCTGGAGATTTCAGGAAATGCACGGGCCTTCAATTTCCGCGATGGGCTGGAGATTTCGTGATGCCAAACAAGCTCTCAGCTTAGCTACCGCCCGCGGTGCTGAAAGCTACCCTCACGGCGACTATCGACTCAAAGATGGTGAAAGCGTTCCAGCAATAAAAGGAATAGGCGATAGCTTGATCTATTTTGTCGATCAAGACGACCATAATGATATTTCTTATTCACGCTACGGTTTTGAAAAAATACAAGACCCATTCCTTGTTCCTGACAAAGGCTTTCTTATTGTTGATCACCTGACCAACAATGTTTTTAAAGGGACTATGCAGAAGTGGGCTGCATTTTATAAGGAGATATTTGGCTTTTCAGAGGTACGCTATTTTGATATTCGCGGGCAAAAAACCGGATTAACATCGTTCGCTCTAAAGTCCCCTTGTGGATCGTTTTGCATCCCCATCAACGAAGCG